>NZ_JBHTSL010000006.1:0-141315 GCF_042795115.1 Arthrobacter sp. NPDC056493
CCATAAAGGTGGGGCCCGCCGTCGTTCTTGGTACTGGAACGCCTAGTGCGCGTGGTCTCCGCGGCTGTACTCGTAGACCCAGCCCACGAGGGCGACCAGCGCCATACCGCCGGCGATGAAGACGATCCAGAAGCCTACGGCCAGGCCGAGGAACCCTGCAGCGCAGGAGAGGCCCAGAACCAGCGGCCACCAGCTCCAGGGGCTGAAGTGGCCCTGCTCGCCGGCGCCCTCGTGGATTTCGGCGTCCGCACGGTCCTCGGGACGCATGCCCACGCGCTTGCCAGTGAAGCCCAGGTAGGCACCGATCATGCCCGCCAGGCCACCCACCAGGAGGATACCCAGGGTGCCGACCCATTCAGACCAGTTGGTGAGGAAGCCGTAGATGATGGAAATCGGAACGAAGAAGAAAACTCCTGCTCCAAAAATCCAAGACTCGATTCTCATTGCGCGGTGTCCTTCTGATCGGCGTTACCGAGCACGCTTGCTGCAGGTGCCGGCGACTCAACGGTGTGTGACTGGGAGAGCTCAGGGTGGTGCAGGTCCAGTGCCGGACGCTCCGAGCGGATGCGCGGCAAGGACGTGAAGTTGTGCCGCGGCGGCGGGCAGGACGTGGCCCACTCCAGGGAAGCCCCAAAGCCCCAGGGATCGTCGACCTGAACCTTCTCGGCGCTGCGTGCGGTGATGTACACGTTCCAGAAGAACGGGATCAGCGACGCGCCCAGGACGAACGAGGCGATGGTGGAGAACTGGTTCATCCAGGTGAAGCCGTCCTCGACCAGGTAGTCGGCGTAGCGGCGGGGCATGCCTTCGACGCCGAGCCAGTGCTGGATCAGGAACGTGCCGTGGAAGCCCAGGAACAGGAGCCAGAAGTGGATCTTGCCGAGGCGTTCGTTGAGCATTTTGCCCGTCCACTTCGGCCACCAGAAGTAGAAGCCGGCGAACATCGCGAACACCACGGTGCCGAACACCACATAGTGGAAGTGCGCCACCACGAAGTAGGAGTCGGAGACGTGGAAGTCCAGCGGCGGGGAGGCCAGGATGATGCCGGTCAGGCCGCCGAAGAGGAACGTGATCAGGAAGCCGATGCTCCACAGCATGGGGGTTTCGAATGTCAGCGAACCGCGCCACATGGTGCCGATCCAGTTGAAGAACTTCACACCGGTCGGTACCGCGATGAGCATGGTCATGAAGGAGAAGAACGGCAGCAGCACGGAACCGGTGACGTACATGTGGTGCGCCCACACGGTCACGGACAGGGCGGCGATGGCGATGGTCGCGTAGACCAGGCCCTTGTAGCCGAAGATCGGCTTGCGGCTGAAGACCGGGAAGATCTCGGACACGATGCCGAAGAACGGCAGCGCGATGATGTACACCTCGGGGTGGCCGAAGAACCAGAACAGGTGCTGCCACAGGACGGCGCCGCCGTTCTCCGGGTCGAAGATGTGGGCACCGAAACGCCGGTCCGCACCGAGGGCGAAGAGGGCTGCGGCCAGCGGCGGGAACGCCATCAGGACCAGGATGGCCGTGACCAGGGTGTTCCAGGTGAAGATCGGCATGCGCCACATGGTCATGCCGGGGGCACGCATGCAGATGATGGTGGTGATGAAGTTGACCGCGCCCAGGATGGTGCCGAAGCCGGACAGCGCCAGGCCGAAGACCCACAGGTCACCGCCCACGCCGGGGCTGAAGGTGGTGTTGGAAAGCGGTGCGTAGGCGAACCAGCCGAAGGATGCAGCACCCTGCGGGGTGATGAAGCCGGAAACGGCGATCGTGGAGCCGAACAGGAAGAACCAGAAGGCCAATGCATTCAGTCGCGGGAACGCGACGTCCGGTGCACCGATCTGGAGCGGCATGATCACGTTCGCAAAGCCGGCAAAAAGCGGTGTGGCGAACATCAGCAGCATGACGGTGCCGTGCATGGTGAACAGCTGGTTGTACTGTTCCTTGGTCTGCAGGATCTGCATACCGGGTTCGAAGAGCTCGGCGCGGATCAGCAGCGCCATCACGCCGCCGAAGCAGAAGAACACGAAGGACGCGATCAGGTACATGTACCCGATGGTCTTGTGGTCGGTGGAGGTGATCCAGTTGACGACGATGCGCCCCTTGGATTTGGGAACTACGGGAGCCTCGAGGATCCCGGGGGTCTGGGTGTAAGTAGCCACTTCGCTTCCCTTACTTCGTTGCGTTCAGGTTCGGGTTGCGGTCGTACTCGTCACCAAGCAGGCCCGTGTTGCCGTCCTGGCGAAGCTGGTTCATGTGAGCCTGGAATTCGGACTCGGAAACAACCTTGACGCGGAACAGCATCTCGGAGTGGTACTCACCGCAGAGCTCGGCGCACTTGCCGTCGTAGGTGCCCTCTTTGGTGGGGGTGAACCGGATGTAGTTGGTCTTGCCCGGGATCATGTCCCGCTTCTGCAGGAACGCGGGAACCCAGAAGGAGTGGATGACGTCGCGCGAGTTCAATTCCAGGTCAACAGACTTGTTGATGGGCAGGTACAGGGTGGGGAGCTTCTCCTTGTCCACTGCCTCACCGGTCAGGTGCGCCTGGACGCCGGCTTCGTGGACGTCTTCGGTGATGACGTCGCCCTTTTTGTAGTTGAAGTCCCATGCCCACTGCTTGCCGCGGACGTCCACTACGACGTCGGCCGGCTGCGAGCGGTCATCGATCGCCTGCTGGTCACGGTCGGTGAAGTAGAAGAACACCAGGACCATGAAGAGCGGGATCGTCAGGTAGAAAACCTCAAGGGGCAGGTTGAAGCTGGTCTGCCGCGGGAAGCCCACGGTGCCCTTGCGGCGGCGGTAGGCAACGAGGCACCAGACGATCAGGCCCCAAGTGATGATGCCCACCACGAGGGCGGCAATCCATGAGTTGACCCAGAGGTCCATGATGCGGTCAGTGTG
The DNA here is from genome assembly GCF_042795115.1 of Arthrobacter sp. NPDC056493. Taxonomy (NCBI): domain Bacteria; kingdom Bacillati; phylum Actinomycetota; class Actinomycetes; order Micrococcales; family Micrococcaceae; genus Arthrobacter; species Arthrobacter sp. NPDC056493. The sequence continues at coordinate 2,902 of NZ_JBHTSL010000006.1, forward strand.
ATTGGTGGTGCCACGCTCGGTGGGCAGCCACCCCTTCTCTACCTCTGGCGAACATCCAGTCAAAACCAACGCGCCGGCAGTTGCCAAGCCAGTGATCGTAGTGATCGTTTTGCGTCGGCTGCCGGTTCGGTTCTGCGAACTCACAGACGGCCCTTCCTACTTGTTGCTGTTGCCAGGGCGGCAAAAAGCTTCCCGGGCACACTAAAAGTTTTACTACTCGGTGTAGAGCTTACCGCTCCCCGCAGGTTTTCGCCCACATGTCCCCACCGTGTGGCGGCGCCGGTTTTCACCGACGCCGCCAAGAGGTTCAGGAAGGGCTTACTTACCCTTTAGTGGAACGAATCACCGCAGGCGCATGAGCCGCCCGCATTCGGGTTGTCGATGGTGAAGCCCTGCTTGGAGATGGTGTCTTCAAAGTCGATGCTGGCACCGCTGAGGTACGGCACGCTCATCTTGTCGACGACGACCTCGACACCGTCGTAGTCGCGTACGGCGTCACCTTCAAGGAGGCGCTCATCGAAGTACAGCTGGTAAATGAGGCCGGAGCAGCCACCCGGCTGCACGGCTACGCGGAGGCGAAGATCGGTGCGGCCTTCCTGCTCCAGGAGGCTGCGGACCTTGCCTGCTGCAACGTCAGTCAGCTGAACCTCGTGGCTCGCCAGTTCCTCACTGGCCGTGCCGGTGGGTTCGGTGCTGTTTTCATTGGTCGTAGTGCTCATTGGCCTACCTTACTAACGACGGTTGTGGCTGCCCCGCTTGCACGGTGCCTGCCCCTACGGAAACGGTACGGGCTATAGCTACATGCTACGTCGATCCGGCGCGGAGCTCTAACTTCAGGCGTAACCCTGCCCGGCCCCTGAATGTTCCCTGCGCGGGCTGCTAGCGGAGGCCCTCTGAGTTCAGCCGCGCCAGCAGTAGCGCCTCGGCGACCACCGCGTTACGGAAGTCCCCCAGGTGCAGCGATTCGTTGGCTGAATGCGCCCGTGAATCGGGGTCCTCCACGCCCGTCACCAGGATCTGAACCTCGGGGTACAGCTCGGTCAGGTCGCTGATGAACGGAATCGAACCGCCAATTCCCATTTCCACGGCGGGCACGCCCCAGGCTTCGCCGAGCGCCCACATGGCCAGGCCGGCAGCTGCGGATCCCGTATCCGTCTGGAAGGCGTTGCCACTCTCCCCCGGCGTGAAGGTCACTTGGGCGCCGAACGGCGCGTGGGTTTCCACGTGCCGGCGCACGGCCTCCATGGCGTCCGCGGGGTCCTGGCCGGGCGCCAGCCTGAGGCTGAACTTGGCGCGGGCGTGGGGCAGCAGGGTGTTGGAGGCAACGCTGACGGCTGGTGCATCAAAGCCGATGATCGACAGTGCCGGCTTGGTCCACAGGCGTGAGGCGATGGTTCCCGTGCCTGCCAGCTTGACGCCGTCGAGCACTGAGGCGTCCGCCCGGTACTCGGCCTCGGTGAGGTCAACTGCGGTTTCGTCCCGGCTCACCAGCCCCGAAATGGCCACGCTGCCGTCGTCGTCGTGGAGAGTGGCGATCAGGCGCGAGAGCAGGGTGGGTGCATCGAGCACGGGCCCGCCGAACATTCCCGAATGCACGGCGTGGTCCAGGACCCGAACCTCGATGGTTCCGTCGACCAGTCCGCGCAGGCTCGTGGTCAGGGCCGGCACGCCGACCTTCCAGTTGCTGGAATCCGCCACGACAATGACGTCGGCGCGGAGCAGTTCGCGGTGCGTTTCGAGGAACGGCCTGAAGGTGGGCGAACCGGCCTCTTCCTCTCCTTCGAAGAACAGGGTGACACCCAGCCCGAATTCGTCACCGAGCACCCGGGTGACGGCGCCGTACGCAGCGACGTGGGCCATGATCCCGGCCTTGTCGTCGGCCGCGCCGCGCCCGTAGAGGCGCCCGTTGCGTTCGACGGCGGTAAACGGCTCGGACTCCCACAGCGCCGGATCGCCGGGCGGCTGGACGTCGTGGTGGGCGTAAAGAAGGATGGTCGGCTTGCCGGGCGCGGCCTCGCGGCGTGCCACGACGGCGGGCCCGCCGGGGGTGCCGTCCTCCTTGTCGCACCGCAGGATCCGGACATCCCCGATGCCCGCCGCGCGCACGAGTTCGGCGACGGCTTCGGCGCTGGCGTCCAGCGGGGCAGGATCAAAGCTGGGCCAGGCGATGCCGGGTAAGGCCACCAGATCCTTCAGCTGTGCAACTGTGGTGTCGAAGGCAGCGTCAACGGCGGCCCGCAGGGCGTCGGTGTCGATGCCGGCCACTGTCCCCCCAAACTGGGCGTCGTACTGTTGCGGGGTCGCCGCAGGCAATGTAGTCATGGCCAAACACTACCTGTGTCACACACCACAACAAACCTCGCCGCCGCGGAGGCGCCGGGCGCCACAGCACCGCACCCCTCGGTGGCCGGGCATGACCTCGGGCACAGCCCACCAAGGTATTCTGTTGTGGTGTTCGGACGTAAAAAGGAAGCGCCAGCGGCGCAGGATGTAGTTGACCAGCAGGCTGCCGAGGCAGCCGCAGTAGCAGGCAAAGGCGCACCCACGCCCAAGCGCAAGGCACAGGAAGCGGCCCGCAGGCGCCCCCTCGTGCCGGAGGACCGCAAAGCCTCCAAGGAAGCGGAGCGTGTTGCCGCCCAGGAGCAGCGCCTGAAGATGCGCCAGGCACTGGACACGGGCGACGAAAGGTTCCTGCCGATCCGTGACAAGGGCCCGCAGAAGCGGTTCGCCCGTGACTACGTGGATGCCCGCTTCAGCCTGGGCGAGTACCTGATGTTCGGCGCCCTGGTGTTCGTCATCATCTCCCTCTTGGTGCCTGCCAGCAGCAACATGATGGTTTACGTGCTCGGCGGCTTCTGGGTGATGTTCCTGGCTGTTTTCGTGGACGTGTTCATCCTGTCCCGCAAGCTCCGCAAGCGCCTCGCCGAAAAATTCGGTGAAGTAGAACGCGGCACCGTCTGGTATGGCTCCATGCGTTCTCTGCAGTTCCGGAAGCTTCGCCTGCCGAAGCCCCTGGTCCGCCGCGGGCAGTACCCGTCCTGATTCCTCGTCCTAGCCTGCGGCACAGCCAGCCAGGGGGTCCCGGACCTAAACACAGCAGCCCGGCGGTGGAACCGCCGGGCTGCTGTGTTTAATCGGGTACTAGCGCTTCCGGGCCAGTTCCCTGTTGATCCGGGCGGCCCAGAACGGCCCCTCGTACAGGAACGCCGTATAGCCCTGGACCAGGGTGGCGCCGGCGTCCAGGCGGTCCTGGACGTCCTGGCCGGTCTCCACGCCGCCCACGGAAATCAGCGTCAGGCGGTCCTGGGTGACAGACTTCAGCCGGCGCAGCACCTCCAGCGAACGGCTCTTCAGCGGAGCCCCCGAGAGGCCTCCGGCGCCGCAGGCCCCCACCTTGTCCGCGGCGGAACTGAGCCCGTCCCGGCCAATGGTGGTGTTCGTGGCGATGATGCCGTCGAGCCCGAGGTCCATCGCCAGCCGGGCGACGTCGTCGATGTCCTCATCGGTGAGGTCGGGTGCGATCTTGACCAGCAGCGGGACGTGCCGGCCTGCTGACTTGTCGGCCTCCTCCCCCACGGCCTTCAGCAGCGGCCGGAGGGTTTCCACGTTCTGCAGGAGCCGCAGGCCCGGCGTGTTCGGCGAGCTGACGTTCACCACGAGGTAGTCCGCCGCCGGGGAAAGGCCGCGGGCACTGACGAGGTAGTCTTCCACGGCATCCTCGAGCTCCACAACCTTGGTCTTGCCGATGTTGACGCCGATCACGGGCCGCACCTTGGCGTGACGCCGCTGCAGTGCGGCCCGGGCGGACTTCAGCCGCGGAGCCACGGCAGAGGCGCCGTCGTTGTTGAATCCCATGCGGTTGATGACGGCCCGGTCCTCAATCAGCCGGAACAGCCGGGGCTTTTCATTGCCGGGCTGGGCCTGGCCGGTGATGGTGCCCACCTCGACGTGGCCGAACCCGAGCTCCGTCAGGGCCTCGATTCCGTGGCCCTCCTTGTCGAAACCGGCGGCCAGCCCGAACGGCGACGGGAAGGTCAGGCCGAGGGCATTCGTCTGAAGCGAGGCCGGCGGAGCCGTAAACCGTTCCAGCACTCGTCCCGCGCCCACGGAATGGACCAGCCGGATTCCTTTGAAACCGATCTTGTGGGCGCGTTCGGCGTCCATCCATGAAAAGGCCAGCCTGAAGAAAGTGGGGTATACGCGCATGCCTCTAGTTTTCCGTCTTCGGCGGTGCAGACCAAACTGGAACGACACAACACCGCCCTGCTGGAACCGGAAAGCCTACGCTGGTGCCATGGAGTGGCAGAGCGACATCCTGGGCCCGGGCTTCGAGTCCTGCGCTTTCGACGCCGCAGGCCCGGACGGCGTCCGCCGCCGGGCGACGCTGGTCCGCTTCACTCCCCCGGACGCTTGGCACGTCCAGCCTGCCGGGCCGCGCCGGGCGGTGCTGTTCCTGCATGGCTGGAGCGACTACTTCTTCAACGTTGAGCTGGCGCGGTTCTGGGACGCGCAGGGCTTCGAGTTCTTCGCCCTGGACATGCACAACCACGGACGCAGCCTGCAGCCAGGCACCCATGGCGGCTACGTCGCAGACCTTGGAAACTACGACGCCGAGATCGGCACCGCGGTGGGCATGATCGCCGGATCCGGCGGTGCAGGACCCGTGCAGTTGGCGCTCATGGGCCATTCCACGGGCGGCCTCGTGGCCGCCCTGTGGGCCAGCCGCAATCCCGGCGCGGTTTCCCAGCTGATCCTGAACAGCCCATGGCTCGAAATGCACGGCAGCGCCCTGGTCCGGCGCGCGGCCTGGACGATGGTGGAGCCGATCGCCCGCCTGCGTCCGGAGGCGGTGCTCAGGCTGCCGGAGCGCGGATTCTACTGGCGGAGCATCAGCAGTGCCGCCGAAGGCGAGTGGACCGTGGACGCTGCCTACCGGCCGCCCATGGCCTTTCCGGTGCGCGCCGCCTGGCTCAGTGCCATCCTTGCCGGACAGGCCAGGGTGGCCCGCGGACTGGGCATCGGGGCGCCCATCCTGGTCCTGCTGTCTGCCGCGAGTGAGAACGGGATGGTATGGAACGAGGAAATGCGCCGGACGGACGCGGTGCTGGACGTCAACACCATCGCCGCCCGAGCCATGTCGCTGGGCAGGAGCGTCACCGTGGAGCGCATCGACGGCGCACTGCACGACGTGTTCCTTTCACGGGCGGTCGTGCGCGCCGACGCATACGGGCGCCTGGCCAGGTGGATCAGGGGTTACGCCGCCTAATCCGGGTGCAGCGTATCCAGTAGCGCGCTTCCAGGGCCCCGGACTGCCGGGGCCTAGAGGGCCCTGGCAGCGTCCACGGCGCCGCCGTACCGGCGGTCCCGGCGGGCGTAGATCTCCACCGCATCCCAGAGGGTCCGGCGGTCGACGTCGGGCCACAGGGTGTCCAGGAAGACGAACTCCGCGTAGGCGGACTGCCACAACATGAAGTTGGACAGCCGCTGCTCACCCGAACTGCGGAGGAAGAGGTCGACGTCGGGCAGGTCCGGCTCGTCAAGGTATTTCTGGATCGTCTTCTCGGTGATGGCGCCGGGCTTGAGCCTTCCGTCGGCCACATCCCGGGCGATGGCGGACACGGCGTCTGCAATTTCCGCCCGGCCGCCGTAGTTCACGCACATGGTCAGCGTGCAGGTGCTGTTTCCGGCGGTGTACTCCTCCGCCTCCTCGAGTTCGCGGATGACCGAACCCCAGAGCCGGGGACGGCGGCCGGACCAGCGGATCCGCACGCCCCAGTCGTCCAGCTGGTTGCGCTGCCTGCGCAGCACCTCCTTGTTGAATCCCATCAGAAACCGGACTTCCTCGGGAGACCGGCGCCAGTTCTCCGTAGAGAAGGCGTACACGCTGACATATTCAATGCCCAGCTCGATGGCGCCGGCCACCACGTCCAGGAGTGCCGGCTCCCCTGCCTTGTGGCCTTCGATGCGGGGCAGGCCGCGCTGGTTGGCCCACCTGCCGTTGCCGTCCATCACAATGGCCACGTGCCGGGGCACAAACTCGGCCGGAATGGAGGGCGGAACCGCGCCCGATTCGTGCGGGTACGGGGCCACCACCGGGGCCGTGCGGCGCCGGGCAGGACTGGTCTTCTTTCCCAAGGACACTGTTAGGTACGCTCCACATGTTTGAGGGATTTCAGGACACGTTCCAGGTGCCACTGCAGATAGCTTGCCACCAGGCCCGCGGATTCCCTGCGGTGCACCGGAAGTGAGGCGTCCGCCGTCGTCCAGTCCCCGGTGAGCAGCGCGCCCAGCAGGGACACCGTTTCAGGGGCGGGCGCTGGAGAGCCCGGCGGGCGGCAGTCGCCGCAGACCATGCCGCCCAGCGGTGCGGAGAAGGCGGTGTGTGGTCCGGTCGCGCCGCAGCGTGCGCAGTCGGTGAAGCTGGGCGCCCAGCCGCCGGTTGACAGGGCCCGCAGCAGGTAGGAATCCAGGATCAGTTCCGGCGCGTGGTCCCCCCGGCTCAGCGACGCCAAAGCGCCGACCAGCAGGTTGTACTGCGCGGTTCCGGCTTCACCGTCGACGTCGGTAAGCTTTTCGGCGGTCTCGGTCATGGCCGCTGCCACCGTGTACCGACCGTAGTCCGCGGCGATGTTGCCCCCGTACACCCCCTTCGCGACCGCCTGCGTCACGATGTCGAGGGTCTTGCCGGACACGAGCTGCAGGTCTGCCACCATGAAGGGCTCCAGGCGGGCACCGAAGCGGCTGGTGGTCCGCCGGATTCCCTTGGCAACCGCCCGGACCTGGCCGTGGTGTTTGGTCAGGAGGGTGATGATGCGGTCCGCCTCGCCCAGCTTGTGGGTGCGCAACACCACCGCGTCATCGCGGTAGCTGCGCGCTGCAAATGATTGGACCACGCTTAATCTTCCCATTGACTCAATGAAAACAGGTGAGCCGCCGAAACAGCTGCGCCGCCGGTACGGACCGGCGGCGCAGCTGTCAGGAAGCTCAGGCCTGGGCGTCCCGGATGGCCCGGTTTACGGCAGAGATGACTGCTTTCAGCGCCGAGGTGCTGGTGTTGGAATCGATGCCGACGCCCCACAGGACACGTTCCCCCACGGCGCATTCGACGTACGCTGCGGCGAGGGCGCTGCCGCCTTCAGACAGGGCGTGCTCGCTGTAGTCCAGCACCCGAACGTCCACGCCGTCCTGGCCGAGGATGTCCAGCAGCGCGGCGATGGGACCGTTGCCGGTGCCGGTGCGGCTGGCGTGGGTGCCGTCGACGCCCAGCGAGGCAAGCAGGGTCATGGCACCGTCCTCGTCGGTTTCGGTTTTCACCGAGCCGAGCGAGTACCGGCCCCACTGGCTTTCCGTCTTGGCGGAGGGCAGGTACTCGTCCTGGAAAACCTGCCAGAGCTGGGCGCCGCTGACTTCGCCGCCCACGGTGTCAGTCTGCTTCTGGATGACGCCGGAGAATTCGATCTGCGCCCGCCGCGGCAGGTCCAGGCTGTGCTCGTTCTTCAGCAGGTAGGCCACGCCGCCCTTGCCGGACTGGGAGTTGACGCGGATCACGGCCTCATAGCTGCGGCCGAGGTCCTTCGGGTCCACCGGCAGGTACGGAACCTGCCAGGTGACGTCGCTGACGTCCTTGCCTGCGGCCGCCGCGTCCTTCTCCAGGGCTTCGAGCCCCTTCTTGATGGCGTCCTGGTGGGACCCGGAGAATGCGGTGAAGACGAGGTCGCCGCCGTAGGGTGCACGCTCCGCAACCGGCAGCTGGTTGCAGTACTCCACGGTGCGCCGGACGTCGTCGATGTCGGAGAAGTCGATCATCGGGTCGACGCCCTGCACGAACATGTTCAGGCCGAGGGTCACCAGGTCCACGTTGCCGGTCCGCTCCCCGTTGCCGAACAGGCAGCCCTCGATGCGGTCGGCGCCGGCCTGGTAGCCCAGCTCGGCTGCGGCCACGCCGGTGCCGCGGTCGTTGTGCGGGTGCAGCGAAAGAATGATGCCTTCGCGCGGGTGCAGGTTGCGGCTCATCCACTCGATGGAGTCCGCGTAAATGTTCGGGGTAGCCATCTCCACGGTGGCCGGCAGGTTGATGATGACCTGACGGTCGGCGGACGCCTCGAACACGTCGGCGACGGCGTTGCAGACGCGGAGGGCGTACTCCAGCTCGGTTCCGGTGAAGGACTCCGGCGAGTACTCGTACGTGATGTGGGTGTCGCCCAGCGTTTCTTCGTACTTCTTGCACAGGCGGGCGCCCTGCAGGGCGATGTCCAGGATGCCGTCCTCGTCCTGGTTGAACACCACGCGGCGCTGCAGGACGGAGGTGGAGTTGTACAGGTGCACGATGGCCTGCTTGGCACCCACCAGGGATTCATAGGTCCGCTCGATGAGGTGTTCGCGGGCCTGGGTCAGCACCTGGATGGTGACGTCATCCGGGATGTGGTTGCCTTCGATCAGCTGGCGGACGAAGTCGAAGTCGGTCTGGGACGCGGAGGGAAAGCCGACCTCGATTTCCTTGTAGCCCATGCGGACCAGCAGGTCGAACATCTTCATCTTGCGGGCCGGGCTCATGGGGTCAATCAGTGCCTGGTTTCCGTCGCGCAGATCCACTGCGCACCAGCGCGGGGCCGTGGTGATTGTTTTATCCGGCCAGGTGCGGTCCGGCAGATCGACCTTGATCTGGTCCTGGAAGGGGATGTAGCGGTGGATCGGCATTCCGGAGGGCTTCTGTGCGTTTCGCATTAATCTGGCCTTTTCTGTGATTCTGAGTGAAAGGGTGGCCGGGCAACACAAACTCCGCGACGAGGGTGGGCCTTGCGCTAGATCGCGTCTGAGGCCTCGCCGCGGCAGCTAAGAAGAAGGAGCTCTGCACGCACCATTTCACAGTAACACGGGTGCGTAAGATGAAGGGGCAACACCTCCAGCAACGTCCACCATGCAGACGCTGCACCGGTGAAAGTGCCGGCCGCAGCCCGTCATCGAAGGAGCTCATGTGCCAATTTCGGGGATCGCCCAGTCAAACATCGACCACAGCGTGAGGCCACAGGACGACCTCTACCAGCATGTGAACGGGGCCTGGCTGAAGGACACCACCATCCCTGACGACCGTCCGCTGGAAGGCACCTTCACTGCCCTTCGCGACGGCTCCGAGCTGGCAGTCCGGGAAATCATCGAGGAAGCCGCTGCCAAGGGGTCCGAGGCGAGCGGCATCGAGCGAAAGATAGGCGACCTGTACAGCAGCTTCATGGATGAGGCCGCCGTGGAGGCGAAGGGCCTGGACCCCATCCGCGGACGCCTGGCCGAGGTCTTCGCCACGGCCAGCATTTCTGAGCTCCTGGCACTGGCCGGCCGGCTCTTCCGCGCCGATGTGTCGGGACTTTTCTACATCTACCCGGCACCCGACGCCGGCAACCCCGACCGCGTTCTCCTGTACACGGGCCAGGGCGGCCTCGGGCTCCCCGACGAGTCCTACTACCGCGAGGAGAAATTCGCCCCGGTGGTGGAGTCCTACCGGGAGTACGTGGGCACCATGTTCGGCCTGGCCGGAGTGGCCGATCCCGAAAACGCCGCGGCCCGGGTGGTGGCACTGGAAACCTCCCTCGCCTCGCACCATTGGGACAAGGTCACGCTCCGCGACCCGCAGAAGACGTACAACCTGAAGTCGGCAGACGAGGCACACCAGCTGTTTCCCCTGCTGGACACGTGGTTTGACGCAGCGGACATCGCCGCGGACAAGCGCCAGGAGATCGTGGTCAGCACGCCTGACTTCTTCGCCGGCGCCGCCGCACTGCTGGCCTCGGAGTCGCTGCCGGTGTGGCAGGAATGGCTTGCCCTGCGGGTCATCAACTCGGCGGCCCCGTATCTCTCATCAGCTTATGTGGACACGAACTTCGCCTTCTACGGCACCACCATCAGCGGCACGCCGCGGAACAAGGACCGCTGGAAGCGGGGCGTCGCCGTCGTCGAGGCCGCACTGGGCGAAGCCGTTGGCCAGATCTACGTTGCCCGGCACTTCCCCGGAGGGCACAAGGCACGCATGCAGACGCTGGTGGGGAACCTGATCGAGGCCTACCGGCAGAGCATTAGCGGCCTGGAATGGATGGGCGAGGACACCAAGGCCGAGGCACTCCGGAAACTGGGGGCGTTCCGGGCAAAGATCGGCTTCCCCGACGAGTGGATCGACTACTCCGCAGTGGTGATCGACCCCGCAGACCTGCTGGGGAACGTCGAACGGGCCCACAACGCCGACGTCGACCGTCATCTCGACGAGGTGGGCAAGCCGGTGGACCACAACAAGTGGCTCATGACGCCGCAGACCGTCAACGCGTACTATCACCCGATGCTGAATGAGGTCGTCTTCCCGGCCGCCATCCTTCAGCCGCCCTTCTTCACCGCCGAAGCGGACGACGCCGTGAACTATGGCGGCATCGGGGCCGTGATCGGACACGAGATCGGCCACGGCTTCGATGACCAGGGCTCCCAGTTCGACGGCACGGGCGAGTTGCGCAACTGGTGGACCGAAGATGACCGCAAGGCCTTTGAAGCCCTGACCGGACGCCTCGTGGAGCAGTTCGACGCGCTGTCCCCGTACGCCGCGCCCGGCCACAACGTCAACGGCAAGCTGACGCTGGGCGAAAACATCGGCGACCTGGGTGGGCTCACCATTGCGCACAAGGCCTACCGCCTCAGCCTCGACGGCCAAGAACCCGAGGTGCTCGACGGGCTGACGGGTGAACAGCGCTTCTTCGCCTCCTGGGCTGCGGGCTGGCGCCAGGTGATCCGAACCGAGGAGGCCATCCGGCGCCTCGCCACGGACCCGCACTCCCCCAACGAGTTCCGTACCAACGCCATTGCCAAGAACCTCGACTCCTTCCACACCGCGTTCGGCGTAACGGAGAAGGACGGCATGTGGATGCCCCCTGCGGAGCGCGTCAGCATCTGGTGAGCGTCTGGTGAGCGCAAAATGCCGGGCCACCCTGTTCGGGGCGGCCCGGCATTTTTTGTCCGGCCTACAGTTGATTGCGGCCTGTAGGCGGATTACTGCTGGACGACCAGCTCCGGGTTTGCCTGCTGGCAAACGGTGTCGCTGGCTGTCTGGTTGACGATGTCCTTGGGCACGGTCGTCTTGCCGAACTTGGTCCCGGACGGGAAGTCGGAGCCGAGGTACAGCTGCACTCCCGCGACGCCGGACGACGGTGCCACCTGGGCGGCCGGAATGCCAAACAGGGCTGCCACATCGGCGGCGACGTCCGCGAACTCGGGCCCGTAGTACACCATGGTCTTTGCCGTGGGGTCGGCCTCCAACTGCCCCACCTGGGTGAAGCCGCCCGCAACAACGGCGTCCACGATTTCCTGGGTCCGGGTGGCCGAGCCGGTTCCGTTGGCCACGGTGATGGGCTGCAGGGCCTTGTCATACGGTGCCGCCGTCGCGGTGGGCTTCGGCGTGGCCTTCGGAGTGGAACTGGCCGAAGGTTTGGGCGTCGCCGACGGTGACGGGGTTTCCTTGCCATCCGGGTCGGTCAGGTCGACATCCTTGCGCAAGGCAGCGAACAGCTGTGAGGCGGCGGGCTGCGCGGCTTCCAACCGGTTGGGATCGCTGGTGGCAGGGACAGTCGGCATCGCCACAAAGGCGACCTTGCCGACGTCGATCGTCTTCAGCCGGTTGGCGATGGTGATCATCGACGGCACGGAGGCCAATCCGTCGTCGACCGTCAGGTTCTTGGTGATGACATCGGCGATGTTCAGCAGCTTCGCCGGGTTGGAGAGGGTGCCGTCATCCTTGATCTTCCGGGTCAGGGAGGACAGGAAGCCCTGCTGGGCCTTGATGCGGCCGAGGTCTCCGCCGTCGCCGAACGCATGGCGGGTGCGGAGGAACGCCAGGGCCTGTTCGCCCTGCACCTGGGAGGTGCCCTTGGGCAGCCGCAGCCGCGAGTCGGGGTCATAGACGGCGTCGCTGATGCACACCGAGACGCCGCCCACGGCGTTCGACAGCTCCTTGACGGCGTTGAAGTCGGCCATCATGAAGTGGTCCACCTCCATGCCGGTCAGCTTGTTGACGGTGTCCACGGCGCAGCCAATGCCGGCCTCTTTCATGGCCTCATTGATCATGATGCCGCTGCGGGACGGGTACTGCTTGCCGGTCTTCTGGTCCGTGCACTTGGGGATGTCCACGAGCAGGTCGCGGGGGAAGCTGATGACATTGACCCGTTTGTTGTCCTCCGAGATGTCCATGAGCATCATGACGTCGGAGTTGCCGTAGCCGGTGGAATCCTCGGTGCTGCCGTAATTGGAGTTCTTGCCGTCGCGCGTGTCAGAGCCCAGGATCAGGATCTGCAGCCGGCCGGTGGCATCGTCCGTGGTGTCGGTGCGGCTGCTGCCGGCACCAAGGGCTGCCGTGGAGATGTTGGACTGCAACCTGAAGTACCAGTAGCCGGCAAAGGCCAGGCCGCCGGCCAGGACCACGGCGACGACGGCGGTGGTCACCTTGAGCCACGTGGGCATGTGGCGGACATTCAGGTGCCGGGCAGCGCCCAGCCGGGAGTCCTCGGCATGCCGGGCAGCTGGCTCGGAACGGGCGGGTGTGCCCGGTCCTTGGGCGCGGTTGTCGCGGCGTCGCACCACAGGGTGTACCTTCCTCGAAAAAATGGGATCCGGCCTATTTTAGTAGCCGTTTCTGGGAAAACGCCGGAAATCCGGCGTTCACGGCCCGGCGGGCAGCCGGAAGCCCCGATTTGCGGGCGCCGGTCCGGCGGGCAAGCGGCAGCGGGTCAGAACCCGAGCTTCACCAGCTGCTTGGGGTCGCGCTGCCAGTCCTTGGCCACCTTGACGTGCAGGTCGAGGTAGATGCGGGTGCCCAGGAGCGCCTCGATGCCCTTGCGGGCATTGGTGCCGACCTCGCGCAGGCGGCTTCCGCCCTTGCCGATGATGATCGCCTTCTGCGACGGACGCTCCACGTAGAGGTTGACGCGGACGTCCAGGAGCGGGTTGTCTTCGGTCCGGCCTTCGCGGGGTACGATTTCCTCCACTACCACGGCCAGTGAGTGCGGCAGCTCGTCGCGCACACCCTCCAGCGCAGCCTCCCGGATGAGTTCGGCCACCATGACTGCCTCCGGCTCATCGGTCAGCTCGCCGTCCGGATAGAGCGGGGGCGACGGCGGCATGTGGCTGATCAGGACGTCCGCCACCGTGCCCACTTGGAACCCGTCCGCGGCCGAGACCGGAACGATGTCCTTCCAGCCGTCCTCGCCCAGCACTTCCCTGCCGAGCTCGGCGACGGCCAGCAGCTGCTCTGTCAGTGCCTGCCGGTCCACCAGGTCTGCCTTCGTAACGAGGGCAATCACCGGCTTGCGCCCTACGGCCGCGAGCTGGGCGGCGATGAACTTGTCACCGGGCCCGATCTTCTCGTTGGCGGGAATGCAGAACCCGATCGCGTCCACCTCTGAGAGTGTGTCGGCGACGAGGTCGTTAAGCCTCTTGCCCAGCAGGGTGCGGGGCCGGTGCAGGCCCGGGGTGTCCACGAGGATCAGCTGGGCGTCCTCGCGGTGGACGATCCCGCGGATGGTATGCCTCGTGGTCTGCGGCTTGGCGGACGTGATGGCCACCTTCTTGCCCACCAGGGCGTTGGTGAGAGTGGATTTGCCCGCGTTGGGCCGGCCCACCAGCACCGAAAATCCGGCATGGTATCCGCCGAACGGTTCGCCGCCGTCGGCCTTATTCTGCTTGCTCACGTGGAACTCCCTGTTGCATTGATTCGGCCTCGTCGAGTAGTTCTTCAAGGTCAGTATTGTTTGGAACGGCCCCTTTCGGCGCGGCCCCCGCAATGATGTGGCTGACGCGGTTCCGGCGGCCCTCGAGCCGCTCGGCGCGCAGCGAAACGCCGTCGACATCCACGGCGCTCCCCACGATCGGGACCCGGCCCAGGGCCTTGGCCAGCAGGCCGCCCACGGTGTCCACCTCGTCGTCCTCCAGTTCGATGCCGAACAGCTCGCCGAGGTCGTCGATCCCCATCCGGGCGCTCACCCGGAATGTTCCGTCGCCCAGATCGACGACGGCGGCGCTTTCCGAGTCGTACTCATCCACGATTTCGCCGACGAGCTCTTCAATCAGGTCCTCGAGCGTTACCAGCCCTGCGGTCCCGCCGTATTCGTCGATGACGATGGCGACGTGCGTGGACTCCTTCTGGAGTTCCCGCAGGAGGTCGCTCACCGGCTTGGAATCCGGCACGTACCGCACCTCCCGGGCCAGCACATCCACCACAGGCGGTTCGGCCTCCGGGTCCATGCCGTGAATCGCGGCGGCCACATCCTTGAGGTAGATGATGCCCAGGATCTGATCTGTGTTTTCCCCGATGACGGGGATCCTGGAATACCCCGACCGCAGGAACAGCGCCATTGCGCTGTGCAGGCTCGAACCGGCGTCGATGGTCAGGATGTCCGTCCGCGGCACCATCACGGCGCGGACCAGGGTGTCGCCGAACTCGAAGACGGACTGGATGAGTTCGGCCTCGTTGTCCTCGATCATGTCCGATTCGGTGGCCCGGTCAACCAGCTCGCGGAACTCCTCCTCGCTGAAGTAGGAGTCGTCACCGTTGGGCGAACCCGGAGCCACGGCGCTGCCCAGCCGGACCAGCCAGGCGGGGATTGGCCCCAGTATCCAGGCCAGGAACCGGACCAGCGACGCCGAATTCCGCGCCACCGCGGCCGGATGCGAGCGGCCAAGCTGGCGCGGCGAGACGCCCACGAGCACAAACCCGAGGACCGCCATGATGCCCGTCGCGGCCAGGCCTGCCAGCCAGACGTTGTCCAGCCAGCTGTAAAGCAGCACAGCCACGGCTACGGCGGAGGCCGATTCGAACCAGATCCGCCAGAAGCGCAGGGCACGCATGTGCGTCATCGGCTGATCCAGGATCCTCCGCAGCGCCGGGCCCTGGCTCCCCTGCAAGGCCTGCTCGGCGTCGTGGCGCGGCAGAAAGCTGAACGCTGCCTCGGCAGCGGTCAGCAGCGCTGCGGCACCGAGAAACGCCAGCGCCATGCAGACAAGGAGCAGGGAGGTCACTGGGTGGTCTCGGCCGGTGCTTCTTTGCCGGTGAATGCCGTCAGCAGTTCGCGCTGCAGGCCGAACATTTCTGCCTTCTCCTCGGGTTCGGCGTGGTCATAGCCGAGCAGGTGGAGGATTCCGTGCGTGGTCAGCAGCAGCATCTCGTCCTGCGTGGAGTGCCCGGCATTGCGGGCCTGCACCTCGGCCACCTGCGGGCAGATTGCGATGTCGCCCAGCATTCCCTGCGGCGTCTGCTTGTCCGGGGTGCCCGGGGTCAGCTCGTCCATGGGCACGGACAGGACGTCCGTGGCGCCAGGCTCATCCATCAGTTCGATATGCAGCTTTTCCATGGCCGGCTCGTCCACCAGCAGGATGGACAGCTCCGCCTGCGGGTGGATGTACAGCTGTTCGAAGATGAAGCGTGCCAACGCCACCAGACGGGCTTCGTCCACCTGGATGCCGGACTCGTTGTTAACTTCGATGCTCATGCGTGCTCTCCCGTCGTTCCCGGGGAACGGAATGCTTGACCCGGTTGCGTTGTGCTTCGTCCCAGATGCCGTAGGCGTTGACGATGTCCCCCACCAGGCGGTGGCGGACGACGTCGGCGGCGTCCAGAACAGAGAAGCTGACGTCGTCGATTCCGGTGAGGATCTCCTCGACAATGCGCAGGCCGGAACGGGTCCCGAACGGAAGGTCCACCTGCGTGACGTCGCCGGTGACCACCATCTTGGAACCGAAGCCCAGACGGGTCAGGAACATCTTCATCTGTTCCGGCGTGGTGTTCTGTGCCTCGTCGAGAATGATGAAGGCGTCGTTCAGCGTCCGGCCCCTCATGTAGGCCAGCGGCGCCACTTCGATGGTGCCGGCCGCCATCAGCCGGGGAATCGACTCGGGGTCCATCATGTCGTGCAGCGCGTCGTACAGCGGCCGCAGATACGGGTCGATCTTGTCGCTGAGGGTGCCCGGAAGGAACCCCAGCCGTTCGCCCGCTTCGACGGCGGGACGGGTGAGGATGATCCGGCTGACTTCCTTCTGCTGCAGGGCCTGAACGGCCTTGGCCACCGCGAGGTAGGTCTTGCCGGTACCGGCCGGACCGATCCCGAAGATCACCGTGTTCGCGTCGATGGCGTCCACGTAGTTCTTCTGGTTCAGCGTCTTGGGCCTGATGGTCTTGCCGCGGCTGGACAGGATGTCGTGCGTCAGCACCTCCACCGGATTCTGCAGCGACTGGCTGCGGAGCAGCGACACCAGCTGCTGGAGAACTGCCGGCGTGATAACGGTGCCGCGGGCCACGAGACCCCTGACCTCGTGGAGCAGCCGCATGATCCGCGGAACATCGGCCGCGGGTCCGTTGATGGAGAGTTCGTTGCCGCGAACGTGGAAACTGACGGCCGGGAACTGGTCCTCGATGAAGCGAAGGGCCTCGTCGTGGCTTCCCAGCGACTGCACCATCTGATCAGAGTTATCGAAGATGACCACCTCCGTCCGGACACCGGGAAGAGTATGGGGGAATTCGCCCGTGGTTCGGTCCCCCGTGTTGAGGCGGCGCTTTCCGTTTGCTGATTCAGTCATGGTGACGGCCCTCGGGCCTTCGGTTCCCTCCAGTTCGGAATATAACTCGTTTGTGTCTTTACATCTTACGCCAGCGCACGCCCCGGCCTGCTGTCCCGGAAGGTCACGGCGGACCGCATTTCTGTAACGCGTTCCCGCCATTAGGTATCAACTTTGTATCGGCCTCATATCGTTCCCGTTGCAGTTCGGCCGCCTGCCCCGAAAGGCGCCCGGCGCTCCAAAGTCTCGTGTAATGCTGGAAAAGGAGCTTGCCGGCAACGGTCCGGCGTGCCCGCACACAACTGCTTATTCGAAGGGATCGCCAGCATCAGTCAGCCAGGAACTCCGGGCCGGAAAGTACCGCGGATGCGCTCCGTGCTGCTGTCCGCGTTGCTTCCGGCTGCCCTGCTGCTGTCAGGGTGCATCGCCGCTCCCGACCCCTCGGTGACCTCCGCGAACTCGCCGACGTCCTCGTCGCGCCGGGCCGCCGGCACGGACGGTGTCCCCACCACCAGCGCACCGCTGGAAACAACGCAGTCGTCCAACAAAGCGCCGGTCTACTGGATCGGGCGGAGCAACAGCAATGTCTTCCTCTACCGCGAGTTCCGCGACGTGCCTGACGATGAGAACCCGATCACCCGGGCCCTGCGCGCCATGATGTCCGAGACGCCATTGGATCCTGACTACTTCACGCCGTGGCAGAACCCCAAGAACCTCGCGACCTCGATCTCGGGCACCAATGTCATCACCGTGGACGTTTCCGCGGATGCCTTCAACAGCAACCTCGACGCGGACATGGCCCAGCGGGCCATCCAGCAGCTGGTGTACACCGCAACGGCGGCCGGTGCCAGCTCCGGGCTGATTGACGCCGGGCAGCAAATCGAAGTAGTCATCCTCGTGGACGGGCACACGGACTATCTGGCGTTCAAGCACGTCAAGCTCGGCGCCCCGACGTCCCGCAGCGCGGGAATGGTGGCGCCGGTGTGGATCATCGATCCGCAGCAAGGCACCGGAGTCGGCGACGGCCGGGTCAAAATCTCCGGGCGAAGCACCGTCCCCAACGGCAAACTCCACTGGCGCATCCTCAAAGTCCAGGACAACGGCGATAAGGAAAGCTACCTGACTGGGGAAGCCAGGGCCTCGGCGGATCCCGCCGCCTCCGGGATCTTCGGGATCACGGTGAATCTGGCGCCCGGGAACTACGAGGTGCGCGTTTCCCAGATCGACGCGGGCAAGCCGGGGGACGAACTCAACGTGGACTCGCGCGGGTTCACGGTTCGGTAGAGATTCAACGTTCGCTAGAGGTTCAGGTCCGCCAGCGGTTCACCGTCCGCCAGCGAACCGGCCCTGGCCAAAACTCAGCGGCCTGACGTTACCAGCGGCCTGACGTTACCAACGGCCTGAGGTTACCAACGGCCCAGGACGTCGCTGACCACCACGACGCCGGCCGGTCCCGCCGTCGATGACCGCAGCACGTGCGGTCCCAACAGTGCCGTAACCGCCCCGGCGCTGCACAGCCGGGTGACCTCGCGGGCACTGATGCCCCCTTCGGGACCAACGATGAGGAGAATCTCGCCGGGGCCGGACGCCTCCTGACGCTCCCCGGACCATTTGCCGAGGACCCGCCGCAGCGGCGTGACGGCGTCTTCGTGCAGGATCACGGCAAGGCCGGCCTCCGCCACTTCCCTGGCCAGCGCCTGGGTATCGACGGCGGGACGCACCTCCGGGATCCAGGCGCGGCGGGCCTGCTTGGCCGCCGCCGTCACGGCGGACTGCCATTTCCCGTGCGCCTTGGCTGCCCGGTCACCCTTCCACCGGACGATGGAGCGTTCCGACTGCCAGGGAATCACGGCGTCGATGCCCAGTTCGGTGGCGGTCTCGATCGCCAGCTCGTCCCGGTCCCCCTTGGCGAGGGCCTGCACGAGGACCAGGCGGACGTCGGGCCGGGGTTCCACGCTCACGGAGGTGCATTCGACCGTCAACTGGGCGGGAGCGGCACCAGTCACGGTTCCGGTGATACGCCTGCCCGCGCCGTCGGCGATGTCCACCTGTTCGCCCACCGCCAGACGCTTGACTGTGACCGCGTGCCGGGCCTCCGCGCCGTCGAGGACGAACAGCGAACCGGGAGCGGTGCCGTCCAGCGCGCCGGCAGGGGTGAAGAATACGGCGTTGCTCACCGCTACAGGTTACCGAGGCGGTCCCGCAGCTTGGCGAAAACGCCGCCGCTGGCCGCCAGCTTGCCCTCGGAGAACTGCTCGCCGCGGAGCTTGGCCAACTGCCGGAGCAGGTCTTCCTGGGCGGGGTCGAGCTTGGACGGCGTTTCCACCTGCAGGTGGACCCTGAGGTCACCGCGGCCATAGCCCCGCAGATGGGTAACTCCCAGGCCGCGGAGGGTGATGATCTCGCCGGACTGGGTGCCCGCCTTAACGTCGATCTCCTGCTTGCCGTCGAACGTTTCCAGGCTCAGTTCGGTGCCGAGGGCGGCGGCCGTCATGGGAATGTTCAAAGTCGCGTGGAGGTCGTCGCCCTCGCGGATGTAGGTGGAGTCGTTGTTGACCCGGATTTCCACATAAAGGTCGCCGGAGGGGCCGCCTGCGGGGCCCGCCTCGCCCTGCCCGGAGAGCTGGATCCGGGTTCCGGTGGCCACGCCGGCCGGCACCTTGATGGTCAGGGAGCGGCGGCTGCGGATACGGCCCTGGCCGCTGCACTCGTTGCAGGGGTCCTTGATGACCGTCCCGAAGCCCTCGCAGGAACCGCACGGCGCGGCGGTCATGACCTGGCCGAGGATGGAACGGACCGCCCGCTGCACCTGGCCGCTGCCGCCGCAGATATCGCAGCGTTCCGGGTGGCTACCCTCGCGGCAGCACGAGCCTTCACACGTGGGGCAGGTGACGGCTGTGTCCACTTCCAGCTTCTTGTTGACGCCGAAGACGGCATCGCGCAGGTCGATCCGGACGCTGATCAGCGCGTCCTGCCCACGGCGGACGCGGGACGCGGGCCCGGATGTTCCGCCCGCGCCGAAGAAGGTGTCAAAGATGTCCTGGAACGCGAAGCCCTGGCCGGCGTAGCCGCCGCCGAAGCCGTTGTCGGTGCCGTTCTCATTGCCGGTGGTGTCGTAGATCCTGCGCTTCTGCGGATCGGACAGCACCTCGTAGGCGTGGGTGACGGCCTTGAAGCGTTCGGCGGCGTCTTCCCCGGGGTTGACATCCGGGTGGAGGGAGCGGGCCAGCTTGCGGTAGGCCTTTTTGATCTCCTCGCCGGTGGCTTCAGCGGAGACTCCAAGAACGTCGTAGTGGCTGCTCAAAGTTCGTATCTCTTCCTGGTTGTACTGCCTGTGGTCAGAGGATGTCCGGGTCGTGCGGTCACGGGCCCAGAATCCTCGAAAGGTAGCGGGCCACCGCGCGCACGGCGGCCATGGTGGTGGGATAGTCCATCCGGGTGGGGCCAAGGATGCCCACCTTGGCGCTGGCGTCGGGGCCGTAGCCGGTGGCCACCACCGATGCCTCGGCCAGACCGTCGTAGGGGTTTTCCCGGCCGATGCTCACGGCCACGCCCCGCGGGTCCTGGGCCATGTCGCTCAGGAGCCGCAGCATCACCACCTGCTCCTCGAGGGCCTCCAGAACAGGTCCGATGCTGAGCGGAAAGTCCACGTTGGAGCGCGCGAGGTTGGCCGTTCCCGCGAGGACCATACGGTCTTCCCGGCTGTTGTGCGCCAGGCCCTCCAGCCCCTTGCCGAGGGCCATGGCAATGGGGCGCTCGGCGTGCGTGCAGCCGGCCACGACGGCGGCCAGGTGCTGGGGCAGGATGGCCACCGGCGTTCCGGCCACACCGGTCAGGAACCGGGTGCGGAGTGCGGCGAGCGTGTCGTCTGACAGGTCCTGTCCGGCGTCGACCACTCGCTGGTCAACCTTGCCGGAGTCGGCGATCAGCACGATCAGCACCTTCCGCGGCGCCAGCAGCACAAATTCAATGTGCCGCACCACGGCGCGGCTCAGGTGCGGGTACTGCACGACGGCGACCTGGTTGGTCAACTGGGACAGGAGCCGCGCCGTCCGGTCCAGGACGTCGTCAAGGTCCTCTGACCCCTCGAGGAGGGTCTGGATGGCGCGCTTCTCCGCCGGGGACAACGGCTTGACGGCTGAAATCTGGTCGACGAACAGACGGTAACCCTTGTCCGTCGGAATCCTGCCCGCGCTGGTGTGCGGGGCAGTGATAAGGCCCTCGTCCTCAAGGGCCGCCATGTCGTTGCGGATGGTGGCGCTGGATACGCCCAGATGGTGCCGTTCCACCAGGGCCTTGGAGCCGACAGGTTCGCGGGAATGGACATAGTCCTCCACGATGGCGCGCAGCACCTCAAGCTTCCGTGGTTCGCTCACAGTCCACCTCCTTTTGGCCTTGACCGCGCCGGGCGTTGATCCTGCCCGTAAACGCTGTGGTTAGCACTCGACATGCCTAAGTGCTAACAAGTCTAATATGAGTCGCCGCGTTGTTAGCATTGGTACCGCTCCGGGCGAAATTCCGGGCGCCTGTCCCCCGGCGGTATGCCCGCGGCCGGAGCGGCTCCCTCCTAGTGCAGAGCGGTGAACGAAATGCAGTACCAGACCTGGGGCCCGCAGGAGATCGCAGCGCCCGCCAAGAACAGCCTGCCTGAGGTTCCTGTGGAGCGCGGCATGGTGCTCGAGGACGTCCAGTCCGGCTGGGTGGGTGCGGTGACCCGGGTGGAGAAGTCCGGCGGCATGCACGTGGTGGCGCTTGAGGACCGCCGCGGAAAGTCCCGGTCCTTCAAGCTGGGTTTCGGATTCCTTTTGGAAGGTCAGCCGGTACGCCTGATGCCGCCGGCGCCCAAAGCGAAGCCCGCAGGGCCGGGCACGACCGGCCGGACGGCGTCGGGTTCGGTGCGGGTGGAAGGGCAGCGCGCACAGGTGGCCAAGGCCAGCCGGATCTGGGTCGAAGGCAAGCATGACGCCGAACTCGTGGAAAAAGTCTGGGGCGACGATCTCCGGGTGGAGGGCATCGTCGTCGAACCCCTGCACGGCATCGATGACCTGGCGGCGGCCGTTGCCTCGTTCCGCCCCGGACCCGGCCGCCGGCTGGGCGTCCTGGTGGACCACCTGGTTCCCGACTCCAAGGAGTCGAGGATCGCCGACGCCGTCATGTCGTCCCCCGGCGCCGCCGGGAACGTGCTGATCGTGGGCCACCCGTACGTCGACGTCTGGCAGGCGATCCGGCCGTCGGTGCTGGGCATTCCGCAGTGGCCGGTGGTGCCGCGCGGCACGGACTGGAAAACCGGCATCCTCGCCGCCTTCGGCTGGCCGCACGCGACCAAGGAGGACATCGGCCTCGGCTGGCAGAAACTCCTGGGCGCCGTGCGCACCTACGCTGACCTTGAGCCGGCCCTGCTGGGCCGGGTGGAAGAGGTCATCGATTTCCTAACAGTTCCATAGCTACTGCCCCGCGATTGGGCGTTGAGCCCGCGATTGCCCTGACGGCCCGGTATCCTTGGTAGGGCGTCACCGCACTGCGGCCCGGGCGCCGTATCAAAGCACTATCGCACCAACGCAAGCTAAAGGAAGACACCGTGGCAGAAGACGCTCGCGACCGCAGGGACACACAGTCCGGCCAGGACCTGCCCCAGTACCATGGCGTTCCGGCCAACGCGCTTCCGCTGACCGCCGGCGAGGACCGGCAGTGGGCCACGCTGGCTCACTTCGGCGGCATCCTCGGCTGTGTTCCGGCCCTGCTGATCTACCTCATCTTCCGCGACCGCGGCCCGTTCACCGCGCAGGAGTCCAAAGAGGCCCTCAACTTCACCCTGCCGCCGACGATTGCGGCCTTCGTGGCCAACCTGCTGGTGCTGCTTCCCGTCGTCGGCAATCTGTTCGCCGTCGTGGCCACGCTCATCTGGATTGCGCTGACCTGCTTCGCGGTGTCCGCGGGCGTCCACGTCAACAAGGGCCAGCCGCACCGGTACCAGTACAACCTCCGCTGGATCAAGTAGCCTGCAGCTCTTGTTTCGGCCGTTAGTCCGGCAGGATCCGGCGGACCACGGCGTCAGCCAGCAGGCGGCCCTTCAGCGTGAGCACCAGGCGTCCCCTGAAGGCCTCCTCGGGCACCACGAGGCCGTCGGCGATCAGCCCGGCCACGGCCTTCCTTCCTGATGGCGCAAGGGCATCGGTTTCGAGGCCTGAGGAAAGCCGGGCCTCCAGCATGACCTTTTCGACGACCCGGGTCCCGGCGTCGAGCGTCTCGCGTCCTGCCGCCGGCGAGACGCCTGAGCCGAGCCGGCCGGCATAGGCGGTGGGGTGCTTCACGTTCCACCAGCGCACCCCGCCCACATGCGAGTGGGCACCGGGTCCGATGCCCCACCAGTCGTCGCCGCGCCAGTAGGCGAGGTTGTGACGGCACGCCTGCTCGGGCATCGCGGACCAGTTGCTGACCTCGTACCAGTTCAGGCCGGCGTCGGAGATCATCTTGTCGGCGAGTTCGTATTTGTCGGCGTGGTCGTCGTCGTCGATTCCCGGAACTTCGCCACGGCGGATCTGGGCGGCGAGCTTGGTTCCGTCCTCAATGATCAACGCGTAGGCGCTGATGTGGTCCGGTTTGTAGGACAGGGCCGTCTCGAGCGAAAAGCGCCAGTCCTCCAATGATTCGCCCGGCGTGCCGTAGATGAGGTCCAGGCTGACGGCGAGTCCGGCGTCGCGGGCCCACTGCACCACGAGCGGGACACGGCTCGGCGTGTGGGTGCGGTCGAGCACCTTAAGAACGTGGGGCACCGCGGACTGCATGCCGAAGGAAACCCGCGTGAAGCCGGCGTCGGCGAGCAGCTGCAGGGACTCCGGCGTGACGGAATCGGGGTTGGCCTCCGTGGTCACCTCGGCACCGGGTTCGATCCCCCACGTGTCTATGCCGGCACGGAGGATTCGCGCCAGGTCCCCGGCAGGCAGGAGCGTCGGCGTCCCGCCGCCGAAGAACACGGTGCTCAGCCTGCGGGCAGGCAGGCCGGAGTCCCGAAGTACCCGCGCGGCTAAGTCCACTTCGGAGATGGCCGTGGAGGCGTACGCGTCCTGGGACGCGCCGCCTCCGAGCTCGGTTGCGGTGTAGGTGTTGAAGTCGCAGTAACCGCAGCGCACGGCACAAAACGGGATGTGCACATAGAGCCCGAAGGCCCGGTCCGCTGCACCGGCGGCCGCCTGCTGGGGCAGCAGGCCGTCTGCCGGCGCGGGGTCACCCAGGGGAAGAACGCTAGGCATGCGTGCGGCCTGCGGAGGTTCCGGCCACGATCATCACTACTTCTTGGCCTTGTCCTTGGATTCGTCGGTGGTCAGGGCTGCGATGAAGGCCTCCTGCGGCACCTCCACGCGCCCCACCATCTTCATGCGTTTCTTGCCTTCCTTCTGCTTTTCCAGCAGTTTGCGCTTACGGGAGATGTCACCGCCGTAGCACTTGGCCAGAACGTCCTTGCGGATGGCGCGGATGGACTCGCGGGCGATGATCCGGGACCCGATGGCGGCCTGGATGGGCACCTCGAACTGCTGGCGCGGGATGAGTTCGCGGAGCTTGCCGGTCATCATGACGCCGTAGGCGTAGGCCTTGTCCTTGTGGGTGATGGCGCTGAAGGCGTCCACCTGTTCGCCCTGGAGCAGGATGTCCACCTTGACCAGGTCGGCGACTTGTTCGCCGTCGGCCTTCCAGTCCAGCGAGGCGTAGCCGCGCGTCTTGGACTTGAGCAGGTCGAAAAAGTCGAAGACGATTTCGGCCAGCGGCATCCAGTACCGCAGCTCAACCCGGTCCTCGGACAGGTAGTCCATGCCGCGCATGACACCGCGGCGGCCCTGGCAGAGCTCCATAATGGCACCGACGAACTCGTTGGGTGCCAGGATTGTCGCGGCCACCATGGGTTCGCGGACCTCATTGATCTTCCCGGAGGGGAACTCGCTGGGGTTGGTCACGGTGACCACGTTCTTGTCCTCGAGCGTGACCTCGTATACGACGTTCGGCGCTGTGGAGATCAGATCCAGGTTGAATTCGCGTTCGAGGCGCTCACGGACGATCTCCAGGTGCAGCAGGCCGAGGAAGCCCACGCGGAAGCCGAAGCCGAGTGCGGCGGAGGTTTCCGGTTCGTAGATCAGGGCGGCATCGTTCAGTTTGAGCTTGTCCAGCGCGTCGCGGAGCACCGGGTAGTCGGTGCCGTCCAGCGGGTAGAGGCCCGAGAACACCATCGGCTTGGGATCCGCATAGCCGCTCAGCGATTCCGCCGCTGGCTTGGCGAGGTTGGTGACGGTGTCGCCCACCTTCGACTGGCGGACATCCTTCACGCCGGTGATGAGATATCCCACCTCACCGACGCCCAGGCCCTTGGACGGTATGGGCTCCGGGGAGCTGACGCCGATTTCCAGCAGTTCGTGGCTGGCCTTGGTGGACATCATCTGGATGCGCTCACGCGGGTGCAGCATGCCGTCAACCACGCGGACATAGGTGACCACGCCGCGGTACGTGTCGTAGACGGAGTCGAAGATCATGGCCCGGGCAGGTGCATCCGGGTCGCCGACGGGTGCGGGCAGGTCGCGCACGATCTTGTCCAGCAGTGCCTCGACACCGACGCCGGTCTTCCCGGAGACCAGCAGCACATCTTCGGGATCGCCGCCGATCAGGCTGGCCAGTTCGGCGGCGTACTTCTCCGGCTGGGCGGCCGGCAGGTCGATCTTGTTCAGGACCGGGATGATGGTGAGATCGTTTTCCATCGCCAGATACAGGTTGGCCAGCGTCTGGGCCTCGATGCCCTGCGCGGCGTCCACCAAGAGAACAGCGCCTTCGCAGGCTGCGAGCGACCGGGACACCTCGTAGGTGAAGTCCACGTGGCCCGGCGTGTCGATCATGTTCAGGGCGTAGCTCATGCCATCGAGCTCCCAGGGCATGCGGACAGCCTGGGACTTGATGGTGATGCCGCGCTCCCGCTCGATATCCATGCGGTCCAGATACTGGGCTTTCATGTCGCGGGACTGCACGACGCCGGTGAACTGCAGCATGCGGTCGGCCAGGGTGGACTTACCGTGGTCAATGTGCGCGATGATGCAGAAATTCCGAATAATGGCCGGATCTGTCGCGGCGGGCACCGGGGCGGTGCGGGCCATGGGAGACACGCAGGGTCCTTACTGTTGGCATTTCAGCGGCGTTGTTCAGGCTGAACTCTGGCCATCCTGCTGCCTGCCGCAATATCTGAACCTCTAGTCTCCCACGTCCAGGGCGCTGGCAGTACATTTTGCGCGGCCAGCACGGCCGGATGTCCAGCCGCCGCGAAACCCGCGCCGGTATGGTGGCCCGCATGGCTTTGAACTTCTCCTCAATAGGCAGCGCCGTCCGTGCATCGCTCCGTTTCCTCGGCGTGTTGAAGCGCCCGGCGGTCCGCACTCCGGCACCCAGACGTCCGTCTGGGGCCACCCGCCGTCCTGCTGCCGCCCCGGGCAGATCCGGAAACGCAGCGCGGCTCCCGGCCGGAGTCACGGGGACATACCCGGGCGACTTCACCGGCACGGCGACCCTGCGCTACTTCCCCTCGCCCGACGGGCGCCCGGACCCCGGCGAGATCGTATGGACCTGGGTTCCCTTCGAAGAGGACCACTCGCGCGGCAAGGACCGGCCGGTCCTGCTGGTTGGCAGCCACGGGCGGTATCTGCTGGGCCTGATGCTGACCAGCAAGGACCACGACGGCCACCCGCAGGCCCGCCTCGATTACGTTGATATCGGCACTGGCCCGTGGGACAAGCAGGGCCGCCCCAGCGAGGCCAAACTGGACCGCGTCCTGCAGATCCACCCGGCCGACATCCGGCGCGAGGGCTCGGTGCTGGACCGGAAGAAGTTTAGGCTGGTGGCGGACGAGTTGCGGCGGTTGCACGGCTGGAAATGACGCCGGCGCGCCGTCCGCGCCCGGAATGGCCACAAATGGCCCCGACCTGCTAATATGTATAGCTGTGTGTCCGTGCAGGTCGACGGTCACTGATGGCTGGCCGCCATAGGTATCCCCACGCCGCTCAGTCAAGGCCAGCTTGAAAGCCCTCTAGACCATTTCCGCATTACAAAGAGAGTTCACACGTGGCAAATATCAAGTCCCAGAAGAAGCGCATCCTCACCAACGAAAAGGCTCGCCTGCGCAACAACGCAGTCAAGTCCGAGCTAAAGACGGCCATCCGCGCCGTCAACACCGCCGTTGAGTCCTCCGACAAGGACGCTGCTACTACTGCGCTCGTTTCTGCCAGCCGTAAGCTGGACAAGGCTGTCAGCAAGGGTGTTCTGCACAAGAACAACGCTGCAAACCGCAAGTCGGCGATCTCCAAAAAGGTCAACGCACTCTAAGGTTTTCCAGTTCATCTGAACTGATGCTTGTGGCCGGCACCGATGGTGCCGGCCACTTCTCTTTTAACTTCCGACGGCGGGACTTCCGAACGGGGGTCACGCCCCCCCTCTGCGTCAGCCAGCCGCCGCCCGCTTCCGGATCGACGGGCTAGCGCCCGCGTGCAGCGGCTGCTATCACCGTCACGGCGTGTTCCACGGCGTAGACAGGATCACGCGACAGTCCTTTGACCTGCGCGTCGGCTTCGGCCGTGACCTGGATGGACCGAGCCAGGCCCTCCGGCGTCCACCTCCGGACGTCCCGCTGCGCCTGTTCCACCAGCCACGGCTGCATGCCCAGCTGCCTGGCGATCTGCGCCGCCGAGCCCTTGGCCCCGGCCACCTTGGCGACCGTCCGCAGCTTCGCCGCCAACGCCGCCACGAGCGGCACCGGATCGGCGCCGGTGGCCAGCGCATGCCGGAGTGTGGACAGGGCCACAGGACCATTGCCGGCCATCGCGGCGTCGGCCACCTTGAAGGCCGTTGCCTCGACCCTGCCGCCGTAGTAGCGGTCCACCATGTCGGCATCAACGGCAGTGGAGGCGTCGGCAACGAGCTGGCTGCAGGCCGCCGCCAGCTCGGACAGGTTGGCGCCGACCGCGTTGACCAAGGACTGGACTGCCTCCGGAGTGATCCGCCGCCCGGCGGCCTTGAACTCCGCCGTGACAAAGGCGGTCTTTTCCGCATCTTTTTTTAGCGGCTGGCAGTCGACAGTCGGCCATCCGCCGGCCTTCACAGCATCGAGGAGCTTCTTGCCGCGGGTTCCGCCACCGTGGCGGAGCACGAGGACGGCATCCTGTTCCACGTGCTTGAGGTAGGTCAGTGCGTCCGCCAGGAAGGCGTCGTTCATCGATTCGAGGCCGTCCACCTCGATCAGCTTGCTCTCACCGAACAGTGACGGACTGACATTCATGGCCAGCGCCCCGGCCTCGTACGAGCCGGCAGTCAGCCTGCTGACTTCCACATCCGGTGCGGCCGCACGTACTTGTGTCCGGACACGGTCCATCGCCCGGATGCCGAGGTACTCCTCTGGACCTGTGATCAGGACGACCGCCGCAGGGGCTACGTCCCGCCACGATGCCGAATTGGCTGCCGGCGTCTTCGGTCGTTGCTGGGCAGCGGCCACTGGTGATTCCTCCCGGAGTTCAGATTGCAGACTCTAAGTCTCCCATGATCGCCGGGGCCGGCGCGGCGGAACGTGGCCTCCGGCAGCCGGTCAAGTAACCGCACGGTGCCGGCGTGAGCGGCGAGGACCAGTTTGATGGTCCGGGCGGGATGGGCAGCCATCCACACGGCGAGCAATGTCACAACGGAGAACAGCAGCATGGTCAGCAACCCGAACACCCCCTCCGGCCAGGGCGGCGCGGCACCGGGAAGACCGGCGGTGAACCGGGCGATGGCTGCCACACCCCCGGCAAAGAAGCCGGCAACGCCGATCAGGACGGTTGCCGGCCACGGCGCGATGGGCAGGATGGCCACGGCAGCCGTACCCAGGACGGTAACCGGCGCTACGAGCGAGGCGGCAAGCACGTTGGCCAGCAGTGAGTAGGTGGAGAACTGTGGCTGCAGCACCACTATGACGGGGCCGCACAGCACCTGGGCTGAAAGCGGCACGGCTACAGCTGCAGCCGCCCAGCGCGGCACCCTCGCCGGAATCCAGCCCATGACGCTGCGGCCCAGCACAATAATTCCCAGCGTGGCCAGGACGGACAGCAGGAACCCAAAGCTGACGCCCAGCTCCGGCTCCACGAGCAGCAGGGCAATCACCGCCAGGCAAAGGAAACTCAGTCCGCGGCCGGCCCGGCCGCCTGCCAAGGCCGCCACAGCAATCGCACCCATGAGCGACGACCGGAGCACGCTCGCATCCGGCCCAACCATGAGGACGAACAGGCCGAGGCCTGCGAGGGCGACGGCCGCCCCCGGAATCCTGGCCAGGCGCAGCGAACGTGCCGCCAACAGCAGTGCGCCGAGTATCAGGCTGCAGTTGGCGCCAGCCATCGTTCAAAAGGGGGGTGGGTCACTCCTACGCGCGAATGGCCGGGCGCGCATAGGCACCCTGGCGGCAGTTGCGGAACCTCCTGCATCACAACCGGCACGGACACGCCTACTGCCGGAGCCCGATACGGGCACGCCCAGCCCGGGCGAGACGCTTATCGACGAAGAGCACGATGTCGCACTGCGCCTTTGACACTGACCGTTTGCGGCCCCCTCTCCAGACGGTAATGGGTCCGATCCAATGGAGTGCCCGCGAGAGGCGAAGGACCCACGTGCCAGGTCAGATCCGCGGGCTTCAAAGATGGGACCGACTTACGGGACGATTTGCGGACTGGCCCTCTTCGGGACGTCGAAGTACTAAAGCAACGCGTTAAACCCTTCTCGATGCTGCTGAGCGGTAATACCCTTTGTCCATGTCACGAAGCGAAGGCGGCAAAAGACTCGAGCCGAAGATGACTCGCGCCGGCTTTCGATTCATGATGACGATGGCGTTCATAATGTTGGTTCTACAGGTGGTCGTTCTGTCCCTGCGACTGTCCCTTCCTTGGTAGGGCGTGAACTACTTGTACATAGCCGTGATTCTGGTTACAGCCGGATTTGTTGGAAGACTGCTCTACGTACGTCGTCATGACTCACCCTTTTGGGACCAGGAGGATGCCGAACGCGAACGATGGAACCAGCGGGGAAGGCAGCTGTAGAAGCCTTTCTACCGGGGTGACAGCGCTAATAGGTTCATCAAGGGTTCGTGCAAGAATCGCCGCATGGATGGGGATGAGCGGCGGATAAGGGACCACTTGATGATCGTCGATGCCCTGGTGCGGGCGGTGGATCGGCGTGACGAGGTCTTTCAGATGATTGAGGATTCAGCGGACGAGGACGAAGCAAGACGTCGGATTGGTCAGCTGTTGGGTGTGGGAGAGTTGGGCAGCCGGGCTGTCCTAGACATGCAGGTTAGGAGATTCAGCCGAGACCACCGTCAGAGGCTCGCTTCCGAGGCAGAAGAACTTAGATCAAAGTTGCCTGACGACCGCTAAGGACCTCCCGTTCTCCGTCGATCACTAGTTCCTCGTCCTCCGACAGAGTTGCTGCTCCTCAGCGATCCGACTTCCGGCTTCCCCCCTTTTGGAGTAGACCAGGGAAACTGGCCCGGTTGAGGTTGCTTCTCTGACGCTCGGCCGGAGAGGATAGCTGTGCCACACCAGGGATAAAATTCCTTTACAGCACTCTCAGCAGATGGGTTCTCGGATGCTACCCCCAGCAGGAGAAGCAAACGCACCATACTTTGGCTCGTGGGAGTCGTGGTCGTCTCCCTTTTCGTTGTGCTACTCGTTGAGGGATTAACCTCGATAGAGGCATTCGTCATGCTGATCCTTGTCTCCGCCGTCGCAGGAATACAATATCTAGTCGACAAATTCCTTCTGGATAACTACAAACCCTAGTTCCGTTGGAGCAGGATGCTCTAGGGTCTCGCAGAGCGTTGCCCCAATGGAGCCGGATGCGTTTACAGGCGACTTAAGCGCGTGCATTGTTTAAGCGCACGGGCGGCGCTCGGGCAGTTCCTTGAATCGGGGGGTAGAGCGACATGCAATGGAGCAAGCTGGTACCGGGAAATCCGTGGCCGCGCGACATGGTGATCCGAGTGAATGATCTTCCGCACCACCTGACGCTCTTGCTCTTTGTCCGGGAGGCATGGTCCCTAGCCGGTGACCTGGACATCCCCCCATTGGAGCCCGCACCCGATTGCGGGCGTTCGCAAATGCCTAACGCATCAGATACCTCCACATGGGACAAGCGCTGGAAAACGGCTTGGAACCATGCATTGAGTTGGTATGAGATCGAAGAGAGGGACCACCATCCCACGCCTGCCGAGATGCGCGATTCCCAGGATCCAAGTCAGGGTTTGAACCCGTTCATCCCACCCTTCTGGACGCAGCAGTACGAATGGGAAGGCCTTGACCGAGACGCATACCAGGCTTGGGAACAACGCCTGATACCCAATTTTCCACACAATGCCGAACGCAGAAGCCTTCAAGCACTTATCCCTGCATGGAAGAGCGGGATCGATACCATTATCGTCCTGCCATACCGCGGCTATTTCGCCCATCGCCTCAGCCACCAACACCTCGTGGTGTCTGCGGACACCAGGAATAACCCAGCTGGCTACAGCCGGGCCCTGCGCGAAAGCACGCGGTAGCTGTGCCACCTCAGGTTCCCGCAGGAAAAATGGAGACCAGACCTTACGAATCGTGCCGTGAAGGGTTGCTCATTGGAAAGGCAGTCTCGTTCCGATGTGCAGGCGCTTTATGAGGCGTAGGTTTCGTGGAATGCGGGGTTGACCCGGCAGGATGATGCCATGGAAAACTTCCGCGATCTGGTCCGGCCCAGCAAGTCAGAGTGGATCGGCGTGCCCAGACGGAAGTCCGGGTCCCGGATCGTTTTGACCGCATGGCTGACCGGCGTGGTCACCATTGGGTTAGCGTTCATCGTCGATCGGGGCTGGGACGAACCGGCACTCACCTGGGAGGAATCGCTCCTGCCAACTAAAGTCTTCACTGCGGCCGCGGGGGCTTGCACGGTCGCGTTTGCCCTGTTGGGGTGGGCGCTGGGCAGGGCATGCGCCTTCGGGCTGGTGATTGTTCTTGCGGCCTGCGCATGGCTGCATGGTTCTGCGGGTGCTGCGTCTGTTCCTGTCTGGGCAACAGAGGCCCTGGTAGCTGTTGTCCTAGCTGCTGCGGAAGCCTGGGCATCGTCGCGGCAGTTGAAAGCGGTCCAGCAGCTCGCGGCCCGATTGAAGGACGGCTCGGCGGTGCGGGTAGGAGCGAACGCGCTGTCGTCTGAACGGCGTGCCCTGATGCAAGGGCGTTGGATCACAGCAGGGCTGGTGGCCGTGTCGGTTGTGCTCTGGGGGTGGTTCTCGGTTCAGTGGTCCATTGCAGGCAACCAGGCTCCACCGCCGGACGGGAATTTCTTCGAGCCCGTCGTTGCCCAGTTTGCTGCTGTGGCGACCGTGCTGACGGTAGTTTCCGCTGGTCGGAATGTTTGGCGGTGGTGGGCTCATAGGCAGGCACGGCTAACAGTATGGATAGTGCCCGGTGCCGGCGGACCTGTCTGGGCACCTGGCCTCGACCCTGCATACGGCGACGGGATTG
Organism: Arthrobacter sp. NPDC056493; assembly: GCF_042795115.1. NCBI lineage: Bacteria > Bacillati > Actinomycetota > Actinomycetes > Micrococcales > Micrococcaceae > Arthrobacter > Arthrobacter sp. NPDC056493. The sequence goes on from NZ_JBHTSL010000006.1 coordinate 35,001, forward strand.
ACCCCAAAGACAGTGAAACTCAAGGATGCTCCTGTCTGGCCGAAGCCCAAAGCCGTGACATTGACGGCGAAGAAGATTGGAGCAGCGGCACAATTCCGGCCGATGACTACTGCCCGGTGCACGGAATCGATGCGATCAATGCGCTGGACCACGATACGTTTCGCGCCCTTGCGCGCGCCGCCTGGCTATGGGACAAGAGCTCGATGGTGCCGTCCACAGGGTCTGACGCTCCTGACACCGCCGCGGGTCTTCTTGCCTTCGCCGGACACACATTCGGCGGAATCCCGGTCCGGAGGAACGGCGATCTGATGGATGCAACAAGCCCACGGGTTGAAGCAGCCGAAGAGCTGAAAACCACTGACGCTGTCGTCCCGGAGTGGGCCGAACCGGAGTTTCTGCCTCCCCCGGAGCGCGGAATCCTCGACATCGTGGACCTCACCCCGGCCGACCTGCCCGGGACAGCAACGCGATACCGCCACGGACGAGCCTGGCACGACCCCAATCCGACTCCTACAGACAAAACCATGCCGTAGAAAGTTTCCCGGGGGTGCGCGCAGTGGAGAGCAGAACCGCTTGCCGAACGACGGCTCTGATTCGTGACAGTCGTCGGAGGAAGGTGCACCGGCAACTGCTGATCCTTTTGCCTGCTGGAAAGGCGGGGAATTACTTGTTACTTCGCGTCGAGGGTTATCCGGCCCAACGATTCGCGGAACACGACCATGTCCCCATAGCGACGGGCGATTTCGATTACTGTCCGGTTGTCCGTCAGAGTCGGGTCCAACGGTTTACTCAGTACCCCGACGACGACTGAATCTATTGCTGTATTGAGTCCCACCGACTGGATGCCGCCCTTGCCCTGCATAAGATACTTCTTCGCGAGGAGATCTTTGAGGGCATCAAGTTCGTACCAGGACCAGCGAGCGTCCGCCGTGACAATTCGGTGGCGGCCGGGATCCAGTTTCGTCGCCAGCTCTTCGTACGCCGACGCGGCCGGATCATCCGGCTTGGCCACCCCGACATATACCTTCGAGTAATCCGAGGCGAAATAGGAGCCAGAGAAAACCTTGGGGTGAGCCATCGCATACTCATTTACCTTACCCGCCAAAACGTTCAGTACCCCGGTGGGGGCGCCCTTGAAAACGGGGTCGGAGTAGATGCGGATGTTGTCAGCGGTTTGGGTTGTATCGTTCGTTAGCGCCGTTGGCCCTGGGGCCGGTCCGTCCGCGCCCGCGCACCCGGTAACGCAAAGGGCGCAACCAAGTACGGCCAGCACCAAGGGTCTGAAGACTTCCATCCACCGTGCCTCGTCCGTGAGTCCCTATAACGGACTATTGACCCGCTATAGAGGCCTGTCAAGGGCAGGCAAAGCCTTCGCCCACACTATATGTCCCTCACAGACCCTCAGGCGCGGTGTGCGCCTGGCCTCTTGGGAGGGGTTGTTCTGTCGTACGGGTGAGAAAGCGGCCGGCACGCCGGAAGTCCCGGACGACGAATGCAATACCGATTACCAGTAGACCGACGGCGATGAGCATGAACCAAGCGAACAGATCATCACCTCGAATGGCGAGTCGCAGTGCTTGCGGAAGGAAGACAAGCCGGTATAACGGAGCGAACAGTAGCTGCGTGGCTAACCCCTTGCGCATCTGCACCGCCGCACCCCGGGCTACCGCAAGATGTTCCCGCTCAGCAGGGATTTTTCCTGCAATCTGTTGCCTGATCTGTTTTCGCTCTTCAGATTCCAGGGAAAGCAGCACAACGACATTGCCGTATTTGGCGGCTGGGACCACGTGCTTTGAGTTGTAGATGAGGCCTCCGGTCAATACAGCAACCACGGCGAGGCCACAGCCAATCATCAGGTACAGAGGCCAGTCCGGTCAGATCCTCTGGGGGCGAAGAATGCGCCCAAAGCGATGACGACGACCAGAACGAACAATCCTAGTGGGAGGTAGCGCGCGTAGTATGCCGTGACAGCCTGACCGAGGCCTTTATCCACCAGCCCTTGGGCCCTTCTGGTGACTTTTGCCCACAGGTCGTCGGAGCCGGCAGCCAAGTACTCAATTCAGCCCATGATCCTCCTCCGCAAGTGCAACACTGGGATCGTCATAATCCTCTAGCCTCGTCGTCTGCTCAAATCATGACCGATTTGTCAGATACGGCCAACGCTCATGCGCTTGAAAAAATCCACAGCATCCAGGAAGTGCGCCGCACGGCGTTCCTCAGCGGATGTCGTCATTTCCTCTTATTAGTCATTTGTGAAAATACCGTGATGGTTGCCACGAGGGTGAAAGCGGCCGCGAACGTCGGCCAGAACCTGTCGTTGAATGTTCCTATCGTCAGTGCCAGAAATCCGCTCATGACCAGGGCGGCGATGACCAGACTGGCAAATATGAGTAGAATCTGCCGTTTACTCAATGGGACCCTCCATTTGGTTGCTCTGACTGTAAGGCTCTTCCAGTGATTCAGGTAGCGGTCAGTGAAGGTTCCCGCGCCAACCTTTTTGAGGAGGCCCGCAGGCGAGGGCATCGAAGCGACAGCATTGCATGCTCTCGCCGTGGCCGTTCTGCCTAGTGGCATCCCGCTTCCACCATGCCGAGCGTGGAATACGCGAGGAGAATGTATCTACTGCCAGTGTCATCAACCACAAGGAGTTGGTCCCAGCCGTGGTCCTTCCAACCGCTGACTTCTGGGGCCGCAACGGCCGCGTCGGTGTCACCACACAAGGAGATTGGACCAATCGGCTCATTCTCGTTTACCCGGACACTTTGGAAACCTGGGCATTCGTGGCGAGTTCGAGTCCTGGAGAAGGGGACTTCGATTTCTACCCGCTGAACGATCAAGCAGCCGACGAGGTCATGACGGAACTTGGGATCGTGTGGCTTGCTCGAAGCGCAGAAGAGGAGCGGCTCGAAGATTATGTTTTTGGCCTCCGTGCGCACCTTTCGGACGATAACTCTTACCGAGGGATGCTGCGCCGAGGCCTCAAAAAGCTCTTTGGCAGGGCCTCCACGGGCTCAGCTACGAGAACGGAAGCGTCGATATAAATCTGGTGAATGGACCCAAGTCTGGGATGAGATCCGGCGGCTGCGTCCAGTGCCGCAAGAACGCCGGGCAGAGGTAGAAGAAGTAGCCGCCATGACGATGCTTCAAGCCGGCAGGCAGCTTGGTCATATCGTGGAAGCGCTCCAAGGCATGGGGTTCGAACCGGTAACGCCCGGCACGCCGTGGAGGCTCAACGAGCCCGGGTCTGACATGGCAGCGGTAAGCGCCGCCGTCACACTCGTCGGAGCTGCCGCCTTGGCACTCTGGCTGATCGTCGTCGCTCTCGGCATGAGATCCCCGCACTCAGCAGAACGTGGCACGCCGGAGCAGCCTTAGCTTCGTTACATGCGGAATCTTCCGTCGCGTGGACAGGCCGCTCACACAAGTACGGAGGGTACAAACGCTCAACCACCTCGGCGCACTCACACCCGAAGTCGTCAACGCGGCAAGGGAAACACTCCTCATAGGCCTCGAAACCTAGTCCTTCTGCCGCTGGCCGCGAACGCGGATGACCCCGACGACCCCGCCCAGAGCGAAGGGGAATGCCACTAGGGCGGCCAGGTGACGCATCAGATTGTAGGGGTTCACCCAAGCCGCCCAGCCCACGAGGATCCCTGGCAGTGCCACGCACACCGTCACCCATACGGGATTGCCGCGGAGGTGCGACCAGGCACCGGCCGCGAGGGAGAGTGCGCAGCCGGCCAGGATGTAGCGGCCACCGATCCAGACCTCTTCCTGCTCGGCCGGACTTGGCAACCCGATATGCCAGTTGGCGCGCGCGATCCCGTAGCCAATCAGGACCATCGAGGCGAGGACGAGCAGGATCCAGGCGATGGTTCCAGTCCATCGTGGGCGGGCACTGCGGGCATACCGGTCGGCGAACTGTCGCATGCGGGAGCCGGCTATCCAGCCATCACGAGATCGTTTCGCATTTGCAATTATCCGAGGCGCTCGAACACCATGGTTGCCTGGATGCGGTCACCGCCGCCAATCATTCCTTGCTCCCGCTGCTCGCGGTGGTTATGGTGTGGAGTCGGTAGCCCTTCGCGGCTTGATCGTTAATCGCCTTTTCCAGGGGGGTCAGGTCGCCTGAACCTGTTCCCCACAGTTTCTCTTTGAGGATTACGTGTAGGACGACGTACTGCATAACGCTGTTTCCTCCCCCTTACTGGTCAACTGGCAGCAATGCTACGCGATGGGTCGGGACCGCTCCTCGGGCGCCGCGATGGGGCTGTGCTCCTTGCATAGGCACGGCCTGAAGACTTCAAATCCGTACCATCTTCAAGATAGAGGTGGGTAGCGAAAATCCCTCCGACCAGCCGTTTTGCTTAGGCAAGAGGCCCGGCAGGGCCACGAGACCCACCCCTGAGAGTTCCCCAGACATCATTTAAAACAGGGGTGGGTCATTCCTATGCGCTAATGGCCGGGCGCGCATAGGCAGCCTGGCGGCAATTTCCTAATTCTGCATCGCAAGGGTCACGAACACGACGTCTGCCCGAGCAGCACCTGCCCGTGAACCCAATTGGGTTGGGATGGCGTGAATGGATATGATCCCGGAGCATGAGCGCAACGCCGAGCACCAATGGAACCATCCGGGCTGTCTTCCTTGACGTGGACGGCACCTACGCGGATTACGGCGTCGTCCCCGACGGTCATGTGCGCGCCGTACGGGCAGCACGCGAGGCCGGACACCGTGTTCTGCTGTGCACCGGGCGTCCCGTGGCCATGTTGCCCGAAAGCATCCTCGCTGCGGGTTTTGATGGCCTCGTGGCCAGTGCCGGCGCCTACGTCGAGGTAGCCGGCAGAGTGCTCGTGGACCGGCGCTTCCCGCCGGACCTTGCGGCCAGAACAGTCAGGGCGCTCGACGCGCACGACGCCGTATACATCCTGGAGGCGCAGGAGGATCTGCACGCTCCCCCGGCGGCCCTGGAACGTTTGCGGGCCATCCTTGACGCCCATTTCAGCCAGGCACCGGAAGGCCCAGTGGGTGCTTCCGACATTTTCGACGCGGTGCGCCCCACGCTGGACCGTGCCGAAGTAGCTTTCGCCAAGGTCTCCGTTTTTGACTCCCCAGTTTCAATGGAGCACCTGGTCAGGGAGATCGGCGGCGCCATTGCCGTGGTCGCGAATTCGGTGGCCGACGAGGGCCGGCACGCGGGGGAACTATACCATCGCGGCATCAGCAAGGCCGATGGTGTCGCGGCAGCCATCGCCCATCTGGGCATTGACCGCCAAGACACGATCGCGATGGGCGACGGAGCCAACGACCTGGAAATGATCGCCTATGCAGGCGTCGGTGTCGCCATCGAAGGATCCGCGCCCGAGCTTATGGCCATCGCGGACCGCACCGCTGCGCGTCCGCGGGACGAAGGCCTCGTTGCTGCCTTCGCCGAACTCGGCCTCATCTGATCCGGCCTTCAGCGGCTTCTGCGAGTCCTGTGATGGAAGAATGAGCGACTCGCCTCGAATAAATTCGACTCACGAACGCAAGCGCATCTAGCATTGTGGAGACGCCGAAAGGAAGTGACCATGGCTTCCAGCTCAACGCTCCGCCACATAAACCAGGCCCGGGTACTTGACGCCCTCAGGAGGCACGGCCCCCGTTCACGCATCGGGCTCTCGGAACTTCTCGGACTGCAGCGATCAACAATCACAGTCATCACAGGCGCACTCATCGACGACGGCCTTGTCCGCGAGATGCACGCCGACGGACCCGCACCGAAAGGCGCCGGCCGCCCCCGCGTCACACTGGAGTTGTGCCCTGAGGGCGCATACTTCGCCGGTTTGGACCTCGGCAACGAGACCTCCACCGCCATCGTCGTGGACCTCAGCGGTTCAGAAGTAGGGCGGGCGTCAGCGGCCACCGACCGCACGGATCCGGCTGCCGCGGAAAAGAACCTGCTGGCACTGCTTGAGACTGTTCTGACAAAGCATGCTGGTGTGCGTGCCCGTTTGCAGGGCATCGGCATCACCGTGCCCGGCACTGTGGTGGAAGGCAAGATCCAGCGGGCCCCGATCCTCGGCTGGCGCCATGTCACCTTCGGCGACCTGATAGCCCGCGGAACCGGTGTGCCGGTTTCGATCGACAACGATGCCAACGCTGCGGCGATCAGCGAGGCGCAGTTTGGAATCGGACGTGACAGCAGCGACCTCCTCTATATCCTCCTGGACACCGGGGTGGGTTCCGGCTTGGTCCTCGATCGCCGGATCTACCGTGGCAGCCTCGGCCAGGTCGGCGAAGTTGGCCACATCCGTATCCCCCGGGGTGACGGTTCACCGGCAGCCAAGTGGCCCAGCGTGGAAGACGTTATCGGCCTCTCGGGACTGCGGAAGAGCTACACCGCCCTGGGCGGGACGGCCACGGACTTCGCCGGTTTTCTGCAGGACCTGGCAGCTGACGGCAAGGCAGCCGCCAGCGCTGCGGCCGAATGGCAACAGCACCTCTCGTGGTTCACGTCCACTCTGGTGTGGATGCTGTCCCCCCAACTGGTGGTGTTTGGCGGACGGGCGTCTGCCATCCTCAGCAATAACGAGGCGATGTCGGCTGTGGTTCATGGCACCGAAGCAGACCCGGACCGGACGCAGTTTGCCGTTTCCGCCTTCGGCGCCGATGCCATCGCCATGGGGGCGGCAGCGCTTCCCATGAGCGAGTTTTTCTCGCTTCCCGCCCTGCGTCCGGAGCAGGAACCTGCGTACGGGCGCACCGGGACCTCAGACGGCTCTAGCGCCTGACGCCCTGTTCCATGGTCCCCACCGGCCGCAGTTGCGTCGCTCGCCCGGGTGCTATGACGCGTCCAGGTCCGTTTCGAGGAGGACGGCCAGCTTCTCGAGTGCATCCCCGGCGCATGCATCATCGGCGCGCAGCACCACGGTGTCACCATAGGCCGCTCCGAGGGTCATGAGGGACAGGATGCTCGATGCATCCAGTGCTTCGTCCGCCCGGGTGCCGCGCAGGGCGATGGTCACGTCGATGTCGAGTTGGGCAGCGGCGTCGGCGAAAATCGCCGCAGGGCGGGCGTGCAGACCGGATCGGCTGGCAACGACGGCCGTTCGTTCGGTCATGGTGTTCTCCTTTGATGAGGTTATGGTCTTGTCTTCTGGAGTCCGGAGCCGGACAGGTGGAGCGTTGTGCGAGGGCGGCGTGTCAGGCAAGGACGACGGCGGCCCCCGGGCTGCCGTCCGACAGCAGCGTTTGCGCTGCAAGCCGTCCGGCGGCGGCCGCCCAGCGGGCCGGCTGTTCCATGGCGGACTGCGGGTCACCGGCAAGCTGGTCGAGACCGAGCGCCCAGGTACCGGCGTCGGCCCGGACGCGGCCAGCGATCACGGCGGACGAAGTGCCGGCATCAGCGGCCCGCTGCAGGACATTCCCCACAAGCTTTCCGATCCGGCTTTGGCCGTCAAATGAGCCTTCACCAGTGATGACAAGGTCAGCTTTCCGGATGCGCTCATCCAGTTGCACGAGTTCTGCAATCCGGTCGGCTCCCGAGGAGATGTTCGCCCCGTAGGCGGCCATGAATCCGTATCCCGCGCCGCCTGCGGCACCGGACCCGGGCGTAGCGGGATCGACTCCGGCCAGCACGGAAAAGCGTTCCAGCGCCTGGTCAAGCAAGTGAACCTGCGCGCCAGTTGCGCCCTTTTGTGGACCAAACACAGAAGCGGCCCCCTGCGGTCCCGTCAGTGGCGCCGTGACATCAGAGAGCAGCTTGATTCCGCCCGGGACCGGCAGCAATCCGGAAAAATCAATGGATGCAACGCGTGTCAGGCCAACTCCGCCGTCGGAAATTTCCTTGCCGGTGGCGTTCAACGCCACCGCGCCCAGCGCACGCAGGGCGCCCAGCCCGCCGTCGGTGGATGCGCTGCCGCCAAGTCCCAGCCAGACCTCATGGGCCCCGGCGTTCACGGCCGCCCGGATCAGTTCGCCTACACCGCGCGTGGTTGCCGTCAGCGGAGACGGTTCGACTACGGACGGCAACCCGGCGATCTGAGCCAGTTCGACGACGGCCACCCCTTCCGGGAGCCGAAGCCATTCGCCGCGGCGGGGCGTCCCGTCCGCACCTGTGACGCCTTCCACGCTGCATCGGACACTGCCGGGCATTACGGCCTCGATGGCGTCCAGTGTGCCCTCCCCTCCGTCAGCGAGCGGAAGGAGTTCCAAATCATCGCCGGGCCTGACGGATCGCCAGCCTCCGGCAATGGCGGTGGCCGCTTGCCGTGCGGTGAGGGTCCCCTTGAACGAGTCGGGGGCAATCAGGATCCGGACCGGTGCCGCGGGCTCTTGGTTTTGTGTCATAGAACGAACACCGTAGCTTTAATTCGCGACATGAACAATCTACCCGGAAAGTATTGACAGGCACCGATGTCGCTTCTACGCTTTGATTAATTCATCACACGAACAAACCCATTCAGAACCCCTGGAACATGGGCTAGTCCTGAGCTAATTAATTCATTCACCGAACGAACATCACTTTTCAAGGGAGAACATGATGGCCATACCCGCAAGCGGATCCGTTGGATCGCGCATCATCGACCAGATGGGCGGTGTTGACAACATCACCAATCTGACTCACTGCGCAACCCGGCTGCGTTTCGAGCTCCGCGATTCGTCCGTCGTCAGCGACGACGCCGTCGATGCAATCCCCGAAGTCATGGGTGTTGTCCGGCAGGATGCACAGCGCTACCAGGTGATTGTCGGCGGCGCCGTCAACCACCTGTACGTCGAGATGACGAGGGCCTTCCCGCAGCTCGGCAAGGGCGGCGCGGATACCGACCCGGACGCGATGCGCGAGCTCAAGGCCGAACTGCAGGACCGCGGACCCCGGGGTAAATTCGCCTGGCTCAACTGGTTCTTCGAATTCCTCGCTGACTCCTTCCGCCCTGTCCTGGGAGCGATGCTTGGAGCGTCGATCTTCATCACGGTCATGGCGCTCCTGGCCACCCTTAAAGTCATTCCGGCGTGGAACGCCCCCGGTGTCACGCTGGATGCGTCGCTGAGCTTCGTCAACCTCGCGTGGCAGGCCGTCTTCGTGTTCCTGCCCCTCATGGTGGCCTACAACGCCACGAAGAAGGTCGGGGCCGACCCGTGGGTCGGCTTCTCGATCATGGCCGTCATGATGCTGCCAGCCTTCACCCAACTGGCAGGGGCCGGCGCCAAGCTTCCCGCCGTGGTGAACGTCTTCGGCCTGCCGCTGACGATCTTCAACTACAGCTCCCAGGTCTTCCCGCCGCTGCTCATGGCGCTGCTGCTCGGACCGCTCTACACGCTCCTGCGCAAGGTGATCCCGAGCAACCTCCAGGTCATCTTCGTTCCGTTCCTTTCGATGCTCGTCATGATCCCCGTCACCGCCTTCATCCTTGCGCCCCTGGGCGTCTACGCCGGCAGCGGCATCGGCAACCTCTTCGTCACCGTCAACGGCTTCTCTCCGCTGATCTTCGCCGTGCTGGTCGGCGCCCTCTACCCCTTCCTGGTGATCACCGGTACGGCCTGGTCAGTGGTGCCGATCATGTTCCTGAACATCTCCACCCTCGGGTACGACTTCATCCAGGGCCCCATGGGCGCATGGAACTTCGGCTGCTTCGGCGTTACCGCCGGTGTGCTCCTGATTTCGGTCCGCCGGAAGAACGCCCAGATGGAACAGGTGGCCGGCGGCGCCCTCACGGCGGGCCTGCTCGGCGGAATCTCCGAACCCTCCCTCTACGGCGTCCACCTGCGCTTCGCCAAGCGCACCATCCCCGCGATCCTCGCCGGCAGCATCGCCGGCGCGTTCATCATGGGCCTGGGCGGCGGCGTCACCACCAACGCCTTCCTCTTCACCTCCCTGCTGACCATCCCGGCCTTCAACAACATCCCCCTGTACGCCATCGGCATCGGCGTCGCGTTCCTCGTCTCCATGTTGACGATCACGACGCTCGGGTACGAAGGCCCGAACTCGGGGATCTTCGGCCGCAAATCCAAGGGCAACCACCTCCAGACACCGGAGAACCCCGCTGCGGCTGCGGACTCCCCCGCCGCTGAACAGCAGGAACTCCTTGCCCCGGCCAATGGAACCGTCATCCCGCTCTCCGAGGTCCCCGATCCGGTCTTCGCCGCCGGAACACTGGGCGACGGCTTCGCGATCGATCCCACCGACGGCCGGTTCGTATCCCCAGTGTCCGGCAAAGTCGTGACAGTCTTCCCCACCGGCCACGCCTACGGCATCCGCACCGAGGCCGGGGTGGACGTCCTGATCCACATCGGCATGGACACCGTCAACCTCAAGGGCGCGGGCTTCACCGCCCACGTGTCCAAGGGCGACCAGGTAGCCGCAGGCGACCTGCTCTGCGACGTGGACCTTAACGTGATCACAGCAGCCGGATACTCCACGGTGACTCCGGTGGTGATCACGACCAAGAAGGCGGCCGAGGGACTTTCTGTCATCTCAGGCCCGGCCGAAGCGGGAACCACCCCCGCCGGCCGCTACAGCCTCGCGGCCCCGGTCGCCGTCTGACCACCCAAGGAACCGGCGCCGAAGCGCCCGACGCGACGGCGCCGGTTTCCTCCGGGACATCATCCATCAACCCCTCCCGAAGACAGGAAAATCCATGATTGAGAATCCCTTCCGGATCGGCGTCCTCGGCGCCGGCGACATCGCCCAGGCCGCGCACTTCCCCGCCGCCCGCAAGTCCAAAGACGTTGAGCTCTACGCAATCTGCGACGCCGCCGATGACCTGCGCGACCGCATGACCCTGATCCACCAGCCCACCACCTCCTTCGACGACTACGACAAGATGCTCAACGACGAAAACGTCGACGCCGTCGTCGTTGCCGTGGCCGACCAGTTCCACGTGCCGCTGGCCATCCGGGCACTGGAAGCCGGCAAACACGTCCTCGTCGAAAAGCCCATGGGCGTCGCCGTCGAGGAAGCCGAAGAGCTGGTGGCCGCACAGAAGCAAAGCGGCAAGGTTCTCCTGGTTGGGCACGAGAAGCGCTACGACCCGGGCATCGCCTACGCCCACGACTTCATCCGCGACGAAATCGGCGAGCTGATCGGCCTCAAGCACTGGTACTGCGACTCCACCTACCGTTACGCCGTCACCGACACCATCCGTCCCCTCATCGAGCACAGCGCCTCGGCCCGCCGCCCCGCCGGCGACCCCAAGGCAAACCGCCAGCGCTACTACGTCCTCGGGCACGGCAGCCACCTGCTGGACACCGCCCGCTACCTCGGCGGCCCCATCGCCGCGATCCGCGCGCGCCTGTCCACGAAGGCGGGCACCTACTGCTGGTTCCTCGACGTCGAATTCGAAAACGGCTGCCTCGGGCAGCTCGACCTCACCCTGGCCGTGCGCATGGACTGGTGGGAAGGCTTCCAGGTCTACGGCAGCGAAGGCAGCGTCATCGGTAAGATCCACAACCCCTGGTACTTCAAGGCGGCCGAGGTCCAGGCCTTCTCAGCCAAGGACGACATGTTCCACCAGCCCATCGGCGCCGACGCGAACGTGTTCCGCCTTCAGCTCGAAGACCTTGCCCACGCCGCCCGCACGGGATCAACCCCCCGCGGCGCCACGGCCGTCGACGGCCTCGCCAGCGTACGCGGCATGGTCGCCCTGGCCCGCTCCGTCGAATCCGGCGACTGGGTCCGCCTTGCCGATGTCGCGGGAGCCGTCTGATGGAAATCGGAATCTTCGCCAAGACCTTCGAAGCCGCCGGCATCGAGGAGAACATGGCTGCGGTCGCGGCAGCCGGCATCACCGCGGTCCAGTACAACCTCTCCATCGCGGGCGTTCCAACCGTGCCGGAACAAGTGGGCGCGGACACGATCGAACGGATCCGGTCCGCCGCAGCTGACCACAACGTCCGGCTTGCCGCGATCTCGGGCACCTTCAACACCGCACACCCGGACCCGGCCGTCCGCAGCACGGGCATCAGCCGGTTCCCGGAACTCGTCCGCGTCGCCGTCGAACTCGGCATCCCGGTGATCACCCTGTGCAGTGGCAGCCGCGACGCCGAGGACATGTGGCGGCACCACCCGGACAATGCGACCCCGGAAGCCTGGGCAGACTCACGCGATTCTCTCACGCAGCTTGCCCGGCTCGCCGAGGCTGCGGGCATCGTTGTCGCCTTCGAACCGGAACACACCAACGTGGTGTCCAACGCTGACCTTGCCCGCAAAATGCTGGACGAGATCGGTTCTCCGGCGCTGAAAATTGTTTTCGATGCCGCGAACATCCTGGACACAGCCGACCTGTCCGTGGCCACCACCGTTCCGGTCATCGTAAGCGCACTCAAGGTCCTGGGCCCCGATATCGTACTGGCCCACGCCAAGGAACTCGTCCCCGGCCGCGACGCCGTCGCACCTGGCCAGGGCGCCCTGCCGTGGAAGGCCATCCTCACCGGTCTTGCCGCCACCGGGTACAACGGGGCACTGGTCATGCACGGCCTCCCCGAGTCCGCAGTCAGTTCCGGCGTCGGCTTGCTCCGCCAGCAACTGGAGGTCACCGTCTGATGCCCAGACTCATCCGGGACGACGGCGCCAGACTCGAACACCAGACGGTCCAGGCGGCCACCCCCTCCCCCGGCCGCCTCCCGTTCATCTTCCAGCACGGCATGGGCGGGGACCGGAGCCAGCCCCTCGGCTACATCAGGCAGCTCGAACGCACGACGCTGGTCTCTATGGACGCGCGCGGCCACGGGTCCAGCAGCGACATCGTCGGTGACGGGCGATGCTCCTTCGACGCCTTCGCCGACGACGTGGTCGCCCTGGCAGACGAACTCGGATTCAGCAAGTTCATCGTCGGCGGTATCTCCCTTGGCGCCGGCACCGCACTGAACGTCGCCCTCCGGTACCCCGGGCGGGTCGCAGGGCTGGTACTGTGCCGCCCGGCCTGGCTGGAACACCGCCAGGCAGAGCGCAACGTCACCGCCTACCAGCTGATCGCCGACCTGCTGGAACAGCACGAGCCGGACGAGGCACTCAGCCGGCTCCTTGCCAGCCAGCTCTACCAAGGCGTGGAAGCCGAATCCGAATCCGCCGCCCAGTCCCTCCGCCACCAGGTCACCCGTCCCCGCGCGGCCATCAACGCGGCGGTCCTCCGGCGCTTTCCCGTCGGGGCGCCGTCAAGCAGCCGGGATGACTGGGCCGGCATCGCGGCGCCCACGCTGGTCGTGGGGCATCTGGACGACCCCTTCCATCCGTGGGACATCGCCAAGGCCTACGCCGATGTGATCCCGGCGGCCCGGCTCGTTGAGGTGACCAGCAAGGACCGCAGCTCCGAGTCGTTCATGGCTGAGGTCAACGCGGCCATTTCAGGTTTCGTCGAGAGCACCGATTGGGAGAACGTCTGAGATGACAGCCTTGGGGGGCGTGCCGGACGTCGTTGCGCTGGACTTGGGCGGTACACAACTGCGCACCGCCGTCTTCAGCGGATCCGTGCTGCTGGAACGGTGGAGTGTGCCAACGCCCAGGGGTGCCGCCGCGGTGGTCAACGAAATGGTCCACCAGATCGAACGCGCCCAAAAGCTCGCGGACGGACAGTTGCGGGCGATCGGCATCAGTGCGCTGGGCCCCGTCAACCCGGCAACCGGAGCAATCAGGGACGCCCCGAACATCGGCGTCTTCGATGCATTTCCACTGCGCCAACAGCTCCAGGAACGAATTGCCCTTCCTATCGGGATCGTTAACGACGCCAATGCCGCCACCATCGGCGAATGGCAGCTGGGATCCGGACGCGGCACCCGGGACTTCTGCTACGTCACCATCAGCACCGGAATCGGGTGCGGGATCATCGCCGGAGGACAACTCATCACCGGGCACCGCGGCGCCGCCACCGAATTCGGCAGGATCCAAGTCCGGGCACCAGGCCACGGGGTGTCCCGCAGCCTGGAACACTACGCCTCCGGAACCGCCATCGCCGCACACGCCACGGAACTGCTGCGCACCACAAGCTCACCCCGCCTTACAGCAGCGGCAGCGAACCACCCAGTCACCGCCAGACTCGTGGCGGAACTCGCTGCTGCCGGGGACCCGATCTGCCTCCAACTGATGCACGACGCCGGAACCATGGTGGGCGAAGCCGTCGCCAACCTGGTCAGGATGCTCGACCCCGAAGTGATAGCCATCGGCGGCGGTGTGTCCCAGGCAGGCGAACCGCTCTGGTGCCCACTCACCAGGGCCTTGAACGGCTCGCTCGCCCGCGACGGCTACCCCATCCCGCGCATCGTGCACGCCGAACTCAGCGACGACGCGGGGCTGCACGGCGCCGCAATCACGGCAAGGAAGGCAGCGATCGGGACCACAGCTGACGCCGGCGAGCCCGCGACCTGAAGGGAACTGCCACAGCGTGACACCCTTCCAGCCCTGCAAAAGAAACACGCGGACGCTGGCCCCGCCAGCGCATTGAAGGAGGAGGAGCCGCCATGAGACTGGTCCTGTGCCTGGCCGACAAGAGAGAGTGGAAGGTCGACGAATTCAAAGCCCTGGGACAACAGGGCATCAATCAACGGCGGTCACACCTCGTATGCATCGCATGCGGCGGCAAGGCTTTCTTCCGCAAGGCCGGACGGGGCGCCCTTCCGAGCTTCGGGGCACGTCATGTTGCCGGCTGCAAAGTTGTCTCTTCAACGTGGAGCGCTTTCCGATACCTTCAGTAGCCGCACCCCATCATTCCCTCAACGATGCCGTCATGCTCTGCCAGAACCGTGGGCCCCGACAGGCCGGCGGTCGCCGCCCCCCAAGACCTCAACTCACACGGGCAGGAGCCACCGATTAGATTGGACACCCCATGCCGCAACAGACCGTAGCTGCCCCACAGATTGTGTCGATCGGCGGCGACCTCGTCACGCCCCGTATCGGATTCGGAACGCTGCAACTCACGGGACCCGGCGAGTGGGGACCGCCTGCCGACCCCGAGGCCGCAGCCCAAGTACTCCTCCGGGCAGTCGAATTGGGCGTCAGGTTTATCGACACTGCGGACTCGTACGGTCCCTTTGCCACGGACCAGCTCATACATAAGACACTCTCGCCCTACGCGAATGACCTCATCATTGCGACAAAGGTCGGACAATCCAGACAAGGACCCAGCCAGTGGACAGCACTGGGAAGGCCCGAATATCTTCGCCAGCAAGTTGAACTCAGTCTCCGCTTCCTGGGACTGGATAGCCTTGATCTTCTACAGCTTCACCGAATCGATCCCAAAGTGCCGCTCGAAGACCAAGTCGGGGTTCTCTCAGAGCTTCAACGTGAGGGAAAGATCCGCCACATCGGCCTGTGCAAAGTCACCGTTGAACAAATCGAGGCCGCCAGACACGTGGCTCCCATCGCCACCGTACAGAACCAGTTCAACCTGCTTGATCGCCGCTCCGAAGACGTCCTCAACTACGCCGAACAGAACAACATCACATTCATCCCCTGGTATCCGCTAGCCACAGGAAAGCTCACATCACCAGGCGGCCCACTGGATACACTGGCCAAAAGATACAGCCGTGCCTCGAGCCAGCTCGCCCTCGCCTGGCTACTGCACCGGTCACCGAAAGTCCTGCCCATCCCGGGCACCACCTCAACAAAACACCTCGAACAAAACATGGCCGCCGCAAAAATAGTCCTCGCCCCGGAGGAATACACAGCCATCAACAACCTCACTGACTGACGGCAACCAAGCCACCAGAGTCGCCCAATAGCACCCACAGGGTCCCCAACCAGTAATCCGAAACGTGCGTCGCCTATTCGTCGGCCATCGCCGTCGCGGATTTGACTGGGAAGCTTCCGGAGGCGAGGGCTTGGTCGAGTCCGGCTGGCACGAGGACGTGGTCCCCGGCCAGAAATAGAGTTCCGTCCGGGGAAACGGAAAAAGAAAGCGCGCATGACCCACAGCACGTGACGAACGAATGCTCTGGATCGCGCCGCCTATGGCGCAGGGTTCTCACCTCATCGGCGAAACTTGACTGCATGCACAGCGGAGCGCAGGTACCGGAGGGACGAGGCAGGGGCCGTCCGCCGCGACACCTGCTCAGCGCACTCGCCGTCTGCGGCATCTGCGGTGCAGGTGTCAGGATCGGCGCGCAGAACCCCGGCAAGCGCAAGACCGGCATCGGTCCCAGGAAAACCTCCGCTCCCCGCTACCGCCTGGCAGCGGGGCTGGAGGTTTCCACGTCAGCATGCGACCAGAGCATCTGGATCAGGTCGTCGTCGGTGCCGTGCTGGCGCGCATCCGGGAGCCCGGCTTCCGGATGCCCCGCCTGCCTCAGGACGACGACACCACAGGCGCAGAACGTAAGGCACTCAGGCTCGGGATCAGGGGCCACCTGGCCTGGCTGAAGCGGATCGAGGTTCTGGAGGAACCTGGGACCTCCCCGGATTTGAATTGCAGACTCTAAGCCTGCCACGGCGCACCGGCACCGGCTGCACCAAGCCGCGGACAGTCCAGCCAGGAGGGCCGGGCCGTTGGGGCTTCCCGTCCAGTACCCGGTCAAGCAGACAGGCTGTCAGGTGGTGGGTGGTCAACACGAGGCGGATGGTTCCGGCGGGATGGGCAGCCATCCACACGGCGAGCAATGTCACAACGGAGAACAGCAGCATGGTCAGCAACCCGAACACCCCTTCCGGCCAGGGCGGCGCGGCACCGGGAAGACCGGCGGCGAACCGGGCGATGGCTGCCACACCCCCGGCAAAGAAGCCGGCAACGCCGATCAGGACGGTTGCCAGCCACGGCGCGATGGGCAGGATGGCCACGGCAGCCGTACCCAGGACGGTAACCGGCGCTACGAGCGGGGCGGCAAGCACGTTGGCCAGCAGTGAGTAGGTGGAGAACTGTGGCTGCAGCACCACCATGACGGGGCCGCACAGGACCTGGGCTGAAAGCGGCACGGCTACAGCTGCAGCCGCCCAGCGCGGCACCCTCGCCGGAATCCAGCCCATGACGCTGCGGCCCAGCACAATAATTCCCAGCGTGGCCAGGACGGACAGGAGGAACCCGAAACTGACGCCCAGCTCCGGCGCAACGAGGAGCAGGGCAATCACCGCCAGGCAAAGGAAACTCAGTCCGCGGCCGGCCCGGCCGCCTGCCAAGGCCGCCACAGCGACCGCTCCC
Organism: Arthrobacter sp. NPDC056493; assembly: GCF_042795115.1. Lineage (NCBI taxonomy): Bacteria > Bacillati > Actinomycetota > Actinomycetes > Micrococcales > Micrococcaceae > Arthrobacter > Arthrobacter sp. NPDC056493. The sequence goes on from NZ_JBHTSL010000006.1 coordinate 52,101, forward strand.
ATGAGCGACGCCCGGAGCACGCTGGCGTCGGGACCCACCATGAGAACAAACAGGCCGAGGCCTGCGAGGGCGACGGCCGCCGCCGGAATCCTGGCCAGGCGCAGCGAACGTGCCGCCAACAGCAGTGCGCCGAGTATCAGGCTGCAGTTGGCGCCCGACACCGCCGTCAGGTGAGTAAGGCCCACGGTTTTCATGGCTGTCTCGAGCTCTTCGTTGAGGCCGCCGGTATCGCCCGTGACCATACCGGGGAGAAGTCCCCGCGCGTCAGGGGCCAGCCAGGCCGACGCCGAGGCGAACCGTTTGCCCAGGACGGCCGGTGCCTGCTGCCAGTCCTGCGCTGCTGCAAGCCGGACCGGAGGTGATGACGCACTCAACATCGCCGCTTCCACCCGGCCGGCGTCCGGAGGCCGGAGCTTTCCGGTGACCCGGAGCAGCTGGCCGGCGCCGACGCGCTGCCACTCCTGGCCGCCGATGATAACCACCGGCAGATGGGCATGCGTAACCTGACCTCCCGACGTCAATGACCGGGCTACCGCCCCGACAGCCCAGCGTTCGGCACGCCCGGAGGGGCCAGGCGTCTTGAGGGCTCGCGGAGCTCCGGTGATCTCGGCTTCCGCCACAACTGATGCACGCGCGGCGATCAGTCCTGCCATGTGTTCGTCGTGGCGCTGGGCCGCCGACACTGCAGAATGGGCAGTTGATGCTGCGGCAAGCATGAGTGATGCCGTCAGGGTGGTCAGGAAACTGCGCCGCCAGTGTCCTCCGGCCTTCTTCCTCCGCAGAAGCATGGCGAGCAGCACTCCGGCGCACGCGGCGAGACTGCCCCACACAAGCAAAAGGATGCCTGGTGTCAGCCATGGGCCCGAGACGGTCGCCGCCCACACGAGCAGTGCGGCCGGGGCGAGGCGAAGGTCGGTCCGGCGCCGGTTCGGTTCGGCTGCGGCCGTGTCCTGTCCGTCCGGCAGCAACCGACGGCGGATGTCGGCGCGGATCTTCTGGGCGAGGGCACCCCCTGGCATAGGACGGGACGGCGGCTGTGACGGTAGGGATTCAGCAGGGGCAGCATCGCCGGAGCCGGAATCAGCGGGCGCCGAGTCGGCCCTTGGGAAGTCCACGGCCGCCTGGACATAGCGGTGCCATCGGCTGGGCGGTCGTCCGTTCCTGCCCTCCATGTCAGACGGTCACCAGCGGGAGCAACGTTTCCAGCATTTTGGGGCCGACTCCGTCGACGGCGTCCAGTTCCTCAGGGGACTTGAAGGGGCCCTGCTGTGTGCGCCAGTCGACGATGCGCTGGGCCAGCACCGGCCCAACCCTCGGCAACTCGCCGAGTTCTTCCACGGTGGCGGTGTTGAGGTTGATCTTGCCGCCGGCACCGTCGCCTGCAGACCCGCCGTTTCCATCGGCTTCGGCGGCCGATCCTGATGTGCCGGCCGGGGCGGATTTGTCAGCTGGTGCAGCACCGGACGTGCCGGCCGGCGACGGCTCACCGCGGCGTGGTACGGAGATTTTCTGGCCATCTTCCAAGAGGGAGGCGAGGTTGAGGCGATCGAGGTCGGCCTCTGGGCGGGCTCCCCCGGCGGCGGCGATGGCCTGATGTACCCTGCTTCCCCGCTGGAGCCGGACCACTCCGGCCTTCTTCACCGCCCCGGCGACATGCACCACGACGATCCCGGCCGCTCCGGCACTCTTTGTCCCGTTGCTGTCGGTCCCCTCGGCATCTTTCCCGTGGGAATCGTTCCCGTCACTGTCCGGCGCACTGCTGTCCGGGCCGCCGCTGTCCGGCTTGCTCCCCTGGTCAGAGGGACCGGCGGCCGGATTCTCGGCCCCACCGTGGGTCACGGTGCTGAGCGGAAGGACTTCGGGTCCGTTGGCAGCCACCTGCCACCAGATCAAGGCCCCTGCAATCAGCGACAGCACGCTCACCAATGCCGCTGCACGGATGCCCAGGCGCCACCGGAACCGAGGTTCGGCTACTTCGCCTGGCACCGCAGACCCGGCGGAACCGGCTTGGCGGCCATAGGTAAAGCCGCCTGCCGTTCCCGCGTCCAGCAGTCCCGTGGTGCCACCGTCCGGCTGCAGTGTGGGCTCTCCATCACCGGTAGGGCAGGACGTGGTAGGCGGTCCGAGGGTGGCGGCGAGCCTTCTGGCCGCCCGCCCATCTGTTGAACTCGCCTGCACGGAGCCAAGTCCACTCCTGGAGCGCCCCTCGCCTGGGCGTCTCTCGCCAGCGCGCGGCTGAGCACTGGCTGAGGCTCCAGCGGTCCGGCGTGACATATTCACCACGCTAGGAAACGGTCAGTCCTTCCGACAGTCCCGTGATGCCCTATGTGGATTGCGCCATGTGCACAGCGCCGTTACCGCTGGTAGGTGATGTACGCCTCGTACTGCACACGCCACTTCTCCGGCTCCTTGGGATCAGGAATGGTGGTGGTGAGGAACTGGACGCTGGTCACCTGGCCCTTCAGGTACTTCAGCCATTTTGTGACTTCGTCGGCCACATCCCGGTCCAGCTGGGCGACGTGGTGGACTTGCATGGACATGGGAGCCTCCTTGCTCGGTGGGGAGACTGTACTACCGGCGAGCAGACACTGCTAGCCGTGGCATGCGGCAACAGTTTGGATGCCCCGCCTGCCGGGGTGTTGGGGCCGCGGGCCTGACAAGGCAGGCGTCCTCTTAGGCTGCTGCTGACGATGACCAGTAGGGCCACGGATCCACGGGCAGCGGTGGTTCAACGCCGTCGAAGGCCGTCGAGCTCTCACCACCGTCAATGTCATCTGGAGCTTCCGAAGGTTCGGGGCACTGGTAACCGCCCACGTCTGGGTAGCTGTCGAAGCCGTCGGGCCTGCCGGGCTCGTGACTGTCGGGCTCGTAGCTGTCTGGTTCGAGGCTGTCCGGTCCGAGGCTGTCTGGCCAGTGGGGTGGTTCCCAGTCCTGGTATTCGGCCGGGTAGGACCGTCCCGCGGGTGAGATCCAGCCGGGCGGGCTCTCGCGCGTGGCGCCGACCGGTCTCCACGCCGTCGTATGTTTCAGGCGGTGATGCTTCGGGCACGGCTGGCCAAGATTGGCGACGCCGGTGCCGCCGCCGGCTGCCCAGGCCAGGATGTGGTCGGCGTCGTTGTCCAGGGAGTGGTTGTTGCAGCCCGGGAACGTGCACCGCGCATCGCGGAGCCGCAGCCATTGACGCATCGGCTTGGTGAGCCGGTAGCTGGTGCGTCCGATCTCCAGCGGAGCCCCGTCCCGCGGATCGGTCAGGACGCGCAGGAACGACGTCGCGCCGTCGGCGACGAGCCGGCGGGCCATCGACGGCGGGATCGGCCCGTAGCCGTCGAGTGTGGCTGGTTCGTCGGTCACGCCGAGCAGCGAAAAAACCGGCACTGTGACCAGGACCTGCGCCCTCGGGGACGGCACATCAGCAGCGGGCCCGTCCCCCGCCGCCCCAAGACTTGCGGCCCCAACACCTGCGGGCACCGGGCCGGCGAAGAATGCTGCGCCCGTGCCGTCAATCCCCGAAACGGGACCGAGCATGCCGGTGGAAAAGACATCGGCCCGCAGCTGGCTCAGGGTCCGGGTCTCGGTCGGGCCCTGGGCTGCGCGCGCGGCGGCGGTGGAGCGGTTCCAGATCCCGGCGGCCTGGTCCGCGGGCAGGAACGCCGAGAGCCAGGCCATGCCGTCCCGGGCCGGGAGGTACTCCAGGCGCCGGTCCTTCACACTGTTGCGGTGCCGGGTTTCGATGCTGTCCTGATGATGCCGTTCCCGCCAATACCGTGCCTTGGCGCGGAACCTCGCCGGGGTCAGCTCCCCGGCCGGGCAACCCCGGGCCCGGTTGGGAGCATCCGGATCCAGGAAGTGCGCCTCCAACGCCGCCACAGCCGCCCGATCCAGCCCGTCGGTTTCGTCGCACATGGCCCGGGCGTGCTGCCAGGAAATGCTCCCCGCCCGCAAAGCCGCCAGCGTCAGCGGCAGATCCGTGCTCAGCATGCTCGATTCAACCAGCAACCGCGCTGCCGCTCCTTCGCTGATGGTCAGCGCACCGGCCACCTCCGCCGTCACGGACATCTGCCGCACGGCAACGTCCTGCGGCTTCTGAGCCGGGGGCGCCATCGCCGCATCCGCCGTGGCGTAACCTGCGGCAAACTGCACCTTCACCGCCGCAAGCCGGGCTTCCAACCCGGCCACTTTCGTCAGGCCGCCCAGGAACGTATCCGCCTGCTCCCCAAGAGGGTCCACATGATCCTGCAGCGGAACCGCGTCCGGGGCAGGATCAGCCAGCCCGCGGAGCTCGGCGGCCAGCGCTAAGGCAGAGGCACCAATAGCCTCCAACACCTCCGCAGCAGCCGAGCCGTTATCCATACCCACAGCATGACAGGGGGCTATGACAAAAACGCCGCTCCACAGAAGCGGCCCGGATGCACCACGCGCTGCATGGCGCTGGATCCCGTTTGGCGCCCAGACAGCACATCGGAAAGGGCAGGTTAGGTGGAGGCCTCAGTACCACTGGCGCCGGCTGCCTTCGAGGGGGCGGCGAGGCTACCGGCCACGGACGAGCTGCTCTCCCCAACGATCACGGCGAGAACGCCAAGCCCGGCGTGGGCTGCCAAGACGGCAGGCAGCGAGCTGATCTGTGCCGGTGGAAGAGCCGGGAGCTTCGCCGCCAGCCGGGCCGCGAGCATCTCGGCTTCGGGCCGGTTGCCGAAGTGGTGGATGGCCAGCCGGGCCTCCCCCCGTGGCCGGCCCGCGGCCTCCGCCACCACGATCTCTTCAAGCCGGGCGATGGCTTTCGCCGCAGACCGGACCTTCTCCAGCGGAACGATCTTGCCGTCGTCGACCGCGAGAATCGGCTTGATGGCCAGCATGGCCCCGACGAGCGAGGCCGCGGCGCCGATACGTCCGCCGCGCCGCAGCTGCTCCAGGCTGGGCACGTAGAAATACACCTTGGACCTTGCCGCGCGTTCCTCGGCGAGCCGGCGCACTTCGCCGGCACCGCGGCCGTCCGCCGCTGCCACCACTGCACTCTGGACGGCCAGCCCCTGCGCCATTCCCACGGTGCGGGTGTCCAGCACCTCCACGGGTATTTTCACCCGGCCGGCAGCGAGGCGTGCGGCATCGGCGGTGCCGGATAGGCCACCGGAAATATGGATGGATACGACGGACTCAAAGCCCTGCCGTTCGGCGGCAAGGTAGGCCTGCTCAAACTGGCCCGGTGACGGCCGGGACGTCTTGACCGGCGTCGCGGCGGCCAGGGCCACGGCGATGGTCCCGGCGATGTCGTCCTCGCCTTCGCCGTAGATCTCCTCGCCCACCATGACTGGCATGGGGATGACGGCCAGCCGGCCGTTGATGGAGAAGGCCCGGACCCAGTCGGCGGGCAGGGCGGCGGCGGAGTCGGTCACCACGGCGGTGCGCACGACGACGGCGGGCTCACCCGTAGGCGGGACCTGGCCAGGCCTGGTGGCCTGGCGGAGACGGACCAGGTGCTCCTTTAACCACAGCCAGGCTGCCGGCTCTCGGTCAATCACGGCGCACCCCCTGCGGTTGTGTCCGGCCGCCGGCCGTGCCGGCGGCCGGACGCGGCCAATCAGTCAGTCCTGCTATCCAGTCGCCCTGCTAGGCCGGGACGATGTTCACCAGTTTAGGTGCCCGCACAATGACGGTGCGGATGCCCCGGCCATCGAGGGCACGCTGAACGTTCTCAGAGGCCATCGCAAGCTCGCGCAGCTCGTCCTCGGAGATGGCCGGCGAGACCTCGAGCCGGTCCCTGACCTTGCCCTGGACTTGGACCACCGCCGTGATGGTCTCCCGCACCAGCAGGGCCTCGTCATGCGAAGGCCAGCCGGCGTTGGCCACCGACGCCGGGTGCCCCAGGACGTTCCACAGGTCTTCCGCCGTGTAGGGCGCAAAGAGGCTCAGGATGACGGCCACCGCTTCGGTGGCTTCACGGACGGCCGGATCGGCGCCGCCGGCACCGGAATCGATAGTCTTCCGGGTGGCGTTGACCAGCTCCATCAGCTTGGCCACCACGACGTTGAACTTGTTGTTGTCCAGCAGCTCCACGGCGTCCGCGATGGTCCGGTGCGTGACCGAGCGCAGCGTGCGGTCACCGGTGCTGAAGTCAACACCGGGGGCGCTGGACACGTCCTGGCCGAGCCGCCAGGCGCGGGCCAGGAACTTCGCGGAGCCCGACGGCGAAACGTCCGCCCAGTCGACGTCGTCCTCGGGCGGGGAGGCGAAGATCATGGTGAGCCGGACGGCGTCGACGCCGAACTTGTCCAGCTGCTCGCCCAGGTCAACACCGTTGCCCAGCGACTTGCTCATGGCCTTGCCGCCGTTGAGCACCTGGCCCTGGTTCAGCAGTGCACTGAAGGGCTCGTCCGCGGCCAGCAGGCCCATGTCGTGAATGACTTTGGTGAAGAAGCGGGCGTAGAGCAGGTGCAGGATGGCGTGCTCGACGCCGCCGACGTACTGCCCCACCGGCATCCAGTCGTTGATCTTTGCGGGGTCGAACGGACCGTCGGTGTAGTGGGGCGAGACGAAGCGGAGGAAGTACCAGGACGAGTCCACGAAGGTGTCCATGGTGTCGGTGTCCCGCTGCGCTGCACGTCCGCAGTTCGGGCACTCGACATTGACCCATTCGGCGGCCGCGGCCAGGGGCGAGGTGCCCCTCGGTGACAGCGCCTCGCCGCGCAGGTCCTCGGGGAGCGTCACCGGCAGCTGCTCATCGGGTACAGGCACTTCGCCGCACTCGGCGCAGTGGATGATGGGGATCGGGGTGCCCCAGAAGCGCTGGCGGCTCAGGAGCCAGTCGCGCAGGCGGAAGTTCACGAACTTCTCTCCGGTGCCCTGCTGCTCGATGATCCTGATGGCTTCGGGAATGGCATCGCCCTTGGGCAGCCCGTCCAGCGAGCCGGAGTTGATCAGCGTGCCCTCCCCCGACGTTGCCTTGCCCGAGACGGCCGGATCCTCCTCGCCGGTGTCCAGCACCGCGCGCACCGGCAGGCCGAACTCCTTGGCGAAGTCGAGGTCGCGCTGGTCATGGGCCGGGACGGCCATGATGGCGCCGGTGCCGTAATCGGCCAGGACGTAGTCCGCCGCCCAGACAGGCAGCTTTTCACCGTTCAGCGGATTGATGGCGTAGCGGCCGGTGAACACGCCGGTCTTTTCGCGTTCGGTGGACTGGCGTTCGATGTCCGACAGGGCTTTGACCTTTTCACGGTAGGCCATGAGGGAGTCGTGGTGTTCAGGGGTGACCAGGTCGAGGGCCAGGTGAGCGTCCGCGGCAACCACAAAGAAGGTGGCGCCGTACAGGGTGTCCGGACGGGTGGTGAAGACGGTGACCTCGCGCTCGGCACGTCCGTCAGACGCCTCGATCACGAAGCGGACATGCGCGCCTTCCGAGCGGCCGATCCAGTTCCGCTGCATGGCCAGTACCCGCTCGGGCCAGTGTCCCTGCAGCTCGGACATGTCGTCCAGCAGCCGGTCTGCGTAGTCGGTGATCTTGAAGTACCACTGGTTCAGCGACTTTTTGGTCACAGCCGTGCCGCAGCGTTCGCAGGCGCCGTTGACTACCTGCTCGTTGGCGAGCACGGTCAGGTCCTTGGGACACCAGTTGACCGGCGAGTCCTTGCGGTAAGCGAGGCCGCGCTCATAGAAGCGCTTGAACAGCCACTGCGTCCAGCGGTAGTACTCCGGATCGGACGTGTGCAGCCGGCGGGACCAGTCAGCGGAGATGGCGTAACGCTTGAAGGACGCGGCCTGCGTGTCGATGTTGGCGTAGGTCCACTCGCTCGGGTGGGCGTTGCGCTTGATTGCCGCGTTTTCCGCCGGGAGGCCGAACGAGTCCCAGCCGATCGGGTGCAGCACGTCGTAGCCCTGCTGGCGCAGGTAGCGCGCCACCACGTCGCCCATGGCAAACGCCTCAGCGTGGCCCATGTGGAGGTCGCCGGACGGGTAGGGGAACATGTCCAGGACGTAACGGCGCTCCCGGGATCCGTCGTCGGCGGGGGTGAAGACCTTCAGGTCTTCCCACACCTGCGGCCACCGGGCCTCCATCGCCGCGAAGCTGTACGCGCCCTCTTCGGGCGCCTCCGCACCACCTGCTGCTGTTCCGGTTTCGGTTTCGGTCTCCGGCTGAACGCTCACTGCTGCCCTCTTCTGTTCTGTCATGACCTCGGTCCTGTCACACCGGTCTGATCCCCGCCGCCCGCCGGGAAGGTCTCCCCGGACACACAAAAGCCCCTCGACATAGAGGGGCGGCCGCTCGATTATCCGTATTTGTTCGGGATACCAAGCGGCTAGCTAAGCAGAAGGATCGCACGCATACACCTACTTTAGCGCACCGGCATCCCCCTCCCGGCACTCCCAGCCCAGTCGCCAGGAGCGGCTGAGTAGCAGACGCAGCGGAAGAGAGGAGGGCGCACCCCGCCAGGGTGTGGTGGGCAGCTCGCGGGGGCCCCTGGCCGCGAGGGCCCCGACACGAGCTTGCGACTGTCAGGGAGCGGCCAGGGACGGGCGGGCGGGTGCGGCCTCCTCTCTGAAGCGGGCTGGCTACCTCACGTCCTCGTCGACCCAGTCCATGGACTTGGTGACGGCCTTCTTCCAGAGCCGCAGCTGCCGTTCCCGCTCCCCCGAATCCAGGTTCGGCTCCCAGCGCTTGTCCTCGGACCAGTTGGCGGACAGCTCGCCGAGGTCCTTCCAGAAGCCGACGGCGAGGCCGGCCGCGTACGCGGCGCCCAGCGCCGTGGTTTCCACCACCTTCGGACGGATGACCGGAACGCCGAGGATGTCCGCCTGGAACTGCATGAGGGCATCGTTGGCGACCATGCCGCCGTCGACCTTCAGTTCCGTGAGCGGAACGCCGGAGTCGGCGTTGACGGCATCCAGCACCTCGCGGGTCTGGAAGGCGGTGGCCTCGAGCGCGGCCCTGGCGATGTGGCTCTTGTTGACGAACCTGGTCAGGCCCACGATGGCGCCGCGCGCGTCCGAGCGCCAGTATGGCGCGAAGAGCCCGGAAAACGCCGGCACGATGTACACGCCGCCGTTGTCGTCGACCGATGCGGCGAGCGACTCCACCTCGGGGGCGCTGCTGATCATGTTCAGGTTGTCGCGCAGCCACTGGATGAGCGACCCGGTGACGGCGATCGACCCTTCGAGCGCGTAGTGCGGTGCCGCGTCACCCAGCTTGTAGCCGACGGTGGTCAGCAGGCCGTTCTTGGAGTGCACGATCTCCTCGCCCGTGTTGAAGATGAGGAAGCACCCGGTGCCGTAGGTGTTCTTCGCCTCACCGGTCTCGAACGCCGCCTGGCCGAAGGTGGCTGCCTGCTGGTCGCCGAGGATGCCGGCCACCGGAACCTCCCGCAGCAGCTGCGAGGTGTGGACCGTGCCGTAGACCTCGGAGGAGGACTTGATGGCGGGCATCATGGACGCCGGAACACCAAAGATCCCCAGGATCTCCTCGTCCCACTGCAGCGTGTCGAGGTCCATGAACATGGTCCTCGAGGCGTTGGTGACGTCGGTGACGTGGACGCCGCCGTCCACGCCGCCGGTGAGGTTCCACAGCACCCAGCAGTCGGTGTTGCCGAAGACCAGGTCCCCGGCCTCGGCCTTTTCCCGCGCGCCGTCGACGTTGTCCAGGATCCACTTGATTTTGGTTCCGGAGAAGTACGTGGCCAGCGGCAGCCCCACCTTCTGTTTGAACCGGTCCGCTCCCCCGTCCTTCGCCAGTTCGTCGACGATGGGCTGGGTCCGGGTGTCCTGCCACACGATCGCGTTGTAGATCGGCTTGCCGGTGGTCTTGTCCCAGACCACGGCCGTCTCGCGCTGGTTGGTGATTCCGACGGCGGCGATGTCGTGCCGGGTCAGGTTCGCCTTGGACAGGGCGGAGCCGATGACTTCGCGGGTGTTGTCCCAGATCTCCGTGGGATTGTGCTCCACCCAGCCGGCCTGCGGGAAAATCTGCTCGTGTTCCATCTGGCCTGAGGAGACGATGCTGCCGCTCTGGTCAAAGACGATGGCGCGGGTGCTGGTGGTGCCCTGGTCGACGGCGATTACGTATTGGCTCATGATGACGTCCTTGTCGTTGTGCTTGCGTTTGAACAGATGTGGTTATGGATGTGGTTTCGAAAATGGGTGCCGCGGCTCAGGTGGCGGCAGTGAAAACGATGGGCAGCAGCCCCACGAGGCCGGCCAGGGTACCGCCGACAAGCGGGCCGACCACCGGGATCCAGGAGTAGCTCCAGTCGCTGGATCCCTTGCCCTTGATGGGCAGGACCGCGTGGGCGATGCGCGGCCCGAGGTCACGCGCGGGGTTGATGGCGTACCCGGTGGGTCCGCCCAGCGAGACACCGATGCCGACGACGAGGAGCGCCACTGCCAGCGGGCCGAGCCCCGACGGCGTTCCGCCGAAGGTGAGGATGACGAAGACCAGCACAAACGTGCCGATGATCTCCGTGATCAGGTTCCAGGGCGTGGAGCGGATCGCCGGGCCGGTGGAGAAAACGCCGAGTTTGTTCGCGGGCTCGGGTTCGGCGTCGAAGTGCTGCTTGTGCGCCAGCCAGGTGACCACGGCGCCCAGGAATGCGCCGGTGAGCTCGCCGCCGAAGTATGTCAGCGTGGAGGCAAAGTCCACCGGAACCCCGGGGGCGTATTCGGCCTTGCCGTTGACCAGGAGCCCCAGCGTGACGGCCGGATTCAGGTGCGAGCCGGACCTGGCAGCGACGTAGACACCGGCGAAGACGGCGATGCCCCATCCCCAGGTGACCATCAGGAATCCTCCGTTGTTGCCCTTCGTGCCTTTGAGCGCAACGTTGGCCACCACGCCACAACCCAGCAGGGTCAGCATCGCGGTCCCGAACACTTCGGAAAGAAAAACCAATCCAAGAGACATCTTTGACTCCTCTATTTTCTGTTGTCAGTCCTTCGCTTGTTTGAAGGACGGTTTCCCGCTAGGCGACGAGGCTGTGGACTTCGACGCCGTGGTACCGCTTGAGCACATCCTGCGCGTGGTTGATCTCGGCGGCAACCCCTGCCGCATCCCAGCCGAGCGGGCCGGCCAAGGCCTCGGCAACCTCGTTCAGCAGTTCCCCGGTGACCAGGCCGCGGAAGGCGAGCGATGTGCGCCGGATCAGGACGTCCACGAGGTGGCCGATCTGTTCGTGGGACGCCATGAAGTGCAGTTCCCTGACGCTCAGTTCACGGGTGGAGCGCAGCAGGCTGTCGGGGCCGGCGTCGAGATAGCTGATGACGGCCTCGGCGCGGGTGCCATACCTGGTGAGGAGGCCGGCCGTCCGGTCGGCGTCGCGGGTGGCTGTCATGTGCGCCTTGATCCACTTCTGGATCCCGGCTTCGCCCTCCGGGTACCCGGAGCCGCCGCCGATGGCGAGCTTCGCCGTCGAAATTTTCCGTTGCGTTCCCAGTTCAGCGAGGACGTCGTCGGCCAGGTGTTCGGCGAGGGCACGGAACGTGGTCCATTTTCCGCCCACCAGGCTGAGCACGACGGCGCCGCCGCCCTCCGGGGCCTCGGGTTCGGCAGCGCGGCGCTCGATGCGGTAGTCCCGCGAAACGAACCCCGGCTGAGTGGCGTCGTGCCGCGGGAGCGGACGCACGCCCGAGAACGTATAGACGATCTGGCCGCGGTTCACGGCGATGTCCGGGAACACGTGGCCAATGAGGTTGAAGAAGTAGTCGATTTCCTCGTCCGTGCAGACGGCGTCCTCCGACATGTCGGCGTCGACGTCGGTGGTTCCTACCAGCACGCGGTCACCCATGGGATAGATCAGCACGATCCGGCCGTCGGTGTGTTCGAAGAAGATCTCGCGTCCGTCGCAGGCAGCGAGCAGGCCAGGGTTGTCAAGGACGATGTGTGAGCCCTTGGTCCCGCCCATGAAGGTGGTGGGGGTACCCATGGCCTGGTTGGTGAGGTCCACCCACGCGCCGGTGGTGTTGACGATGACGTCCGCGGTGAAGCCGAACTCCCCGCCAGTGAGTTGGTCACGGAGAACCGCGGTGCTGGAACCGTCCGCGTTGGACCTGACGGACATCAGGGACAGGTAGTTGCTGGCCCGTCCGCCCGCCTTCTCACCGTCCTGCAGGACGTCAAGAGTGAGGCGCTCCGGATTGTGCACGGACGCGTCGAAGTACGTCGCGGTGTATTTGACGCCGGGGTGCAGCATCGGGAGCTCGGCCAGCGCCTTGTGCCGTGAGCGGAACTGGTGGCGCGGGACGCTGCCGCCGTCGCGGGAGAAGGAGTCATAGAGGCTGAGTCCCAGCTTGATCAGGAACGCGCCGCGCTCCTTGGGCCTGCCCTGCTGCTTGTGCGTCAGGAACCGGAGGGGTGCGGCCAGAACGCCGGAGAATGTGCTGAAGATCGGAATGGTGGTCTGCAGCGGCTTCACGTAATGGGGCGCGATCCGCAGGAGCCTGTTGCGCTCAACGACAGATTCCCGGACCAGCCGGAATTCGCCGTTTTCCAGGTAGCGGATGCCACCGTGGATCATGTGCGACGAGGCGCCGCTGGCGCCCTGGCAGTAGTCGCCGCGTTCCACCAGCGCCACATCGACGCCCTGCAGCGCGAGGTCACGGAATGTTCCGACGCCGTTGATGCCGCCACCGATGATCAGGACCCGGGCGTTGGGCCGCTGGCGCAGCCCGGAGACGGACGCGCGCTCCGCACCGGGGACGGTGGCGCTGGTGGTATGGCCGGATGAATCCTTGAGTCCCAAATCTGCTCCTTTGGGTTTGGTTCGGAAAGGCTTGTTGCAGGCGGCGCACCGATTGGTGCGGGACCGTTCACCACTATTGTTTGAACTATTGGAAAATAACGTCAAGCACTATGCACAAACGTGCAGAAGGGAATGCTGCATGCCCCGTCCCCGGCACTCCGACGCGCTCCGCGCCGCCCAGCTGTACTACATGCAGGACCTCACCATGGACGCCATCGCCCGGGAATTGCGGACCTCCCGTTCCACGGTTTCCCGGCTGCTTTCAACGGCCCGCGAAACGGGCCTGGTGCAGATCCAGATCCGGAGTCCGCTCGACACGGGACCTGAATTGGAGCGGCTGATCCGGGCGCAGTACAAGGTGGATGTGCACGTGGTGCCCGTCCTGGACACCCTGAATGAGGCCGAGACGCTGGACCGCGTGGCCATGCAGGCAGCGCGCACCATCGGCCCGCTGGTGGACTCCAACGCCATCATCGGCGTGGCCTGGGGCTCTACTCTCAGCGCGGTGAGCCGGCACCTGACGCGCAAGATCACCCACGACAGCGTGGTGGTGCAGCTGAACGGTGCGGGCAATATGCAGACCACCGGCATCACCTACGCGAGCGACATCATGCGGCGCTTCGGCAGCGCCTACGGGGCGCGGGTTGAACAGTTTCCCGTGCCGGCCTTCTTCGACCACGCGGCAACGAAGACCGCGATGTGGAATGAGCGGAGCGTGCAGCGCATCCTGGACCTGCAGTCCCGCATGAGCATCGCGATCTTTGGCGTGGGCTCGGTGGACGCCGATTACCCCAGCCACGTGTACGCCGGCGGCTACCTCGACGAGGACGACCTGGTCACCCTGGCAAAGTCCGACGTCGTCGGGGACGTGGCCACTGTCTTCTTCCGCGGCGACGGCTCCTCCGACGGCATCACCCTGAACGAACGCTCCACGGGACCTTCGCTCGACCAGCTCCGGCAGGTGCGCCGGCGGATCTGCGTGGTATCCGGCGCGTCCAAGATCAACGGCCTGCGCGGGGCGCTGGTGGCAGGGCTGGCCACTGACCTGATCCTCGATGAGGCCTCGGCCCGGCGTCTGGTCAGCTTCGAGGGCGGGACTTAAGCGGCAGTCAGCTTCTGAGGGAACCATAGTGCTGGGCCAGTCTCGCCAGACCGTCATCAAGCGAGACAGCGGGCGTCCAGTCGAGGAGCTCACGGGTCTCGCGCTGATCGAACCAGTGGGCAGTGGAGAGCTGCTCCGCAAGGAACCTGGTCATCGGCGGCTCCTCTTTCCGCCCGGCCCAGGTCCACACCATTTCCACCACCGTTCCAACCGCCCGTGCCGCCCCGCCCGGCACACTCCACGACGGCACAGGGACGCCGCCGGCAGCACATATGCCCGCCAGCAGCTCGCCGACCGGGCGGGGTTCGCCGTTGCTGACAACCAGGGCCCTGCCGTGGATGTGTTCCATGCGGTGCAGCGCCGCGACGATGGCCGAGGCGGCGTTGTCCACGTAGGTGGTGTCGATCAGGGCAGCACCGGCGTCGAGGAGCGGCAGGCGGCTGCGGCCTGCCCGTGCGAGGACCCGTTCCACCAGCTGGGTGTCGCCGGGGCCCCAGACGACGTGCGGGCGCACCGCCGCGACCCGGAAGTCGGGAGCGTCCGCGGCCAGCGCCAGCAGCTCCGCCTCGGCCTTGGTGCGGGAGTAGTCGCTGTGCGCGTGCGCCGGGTCAGCCGGCTCCGCACCCAGCCCGGCGATGGCGGCACCGGAGTTGGCAACGGACGGGGAAGAGACAAACACCACGTCCCGTACGCCGGCGTCGCGGGCCGCGCGGAGCAGCTGGCGGGTCCCTTCGACGTTCACCTCGTTGAACTCCACGGCGCGGCCAGTAAAGGAAACCTTCGCGGCCAGGTGGATGACGCCCTCGGCGCCGGCGACGGCGCGGCGAACGGCGTCGTCGTCCGTGACGGACCCGCAGAAGTCCGCAGCGCCGTCGACTCCTGAAGGACGGCGCTGGAGGGTCGCCACGGCATGGCCCTGGCGGACCAGCAGCCGGGCCACTTCCCGTCCGAGCAGCCCGCTTGCGCCGGTGACGAGGACCCTCATGGCTTTCCCGGACGGCCGCCGGCCAGCACGCGTGAAGCCCAGCGGGCCAGGCGGGTCCTGTCGATCTTGGCGTTGTGCCGGATGTCGGTGGGCTGTGCGGGGACTGCAAGCACGGCGGAGATGTTGACGCCCGCCTCGAGGGCCGCCCCGCGGACGCGCCCGGCCAACTGCGGCGCAGCCGGGCCGGCTTTGCGGGCGGGCGGCACGGTCTCGACGACGGCGACCACAGCCTGCGTCCCCGGCGGACCGACGCCGACGACGGCGGCCTGGCCAACGCTGTCCAGGCGTTCGATGGCCTGTTCGGTGCCCACGGGCGTCACGACGGCGCCGGGCGCCGTCACGATGTGGGCGAGACGTCCCTCCACCCAGAGCCGGCCGGCGGCGTCGAAGTGCCCCACGTCGCCGGTGCGGTGCCACCCGGCCGTTCGGACGCTCTCGCGCTGGGTCAGCCAGAGCCTGTCGTAGGCTTCCTTCACATGCGGGGCGCTGACGAGGATCTCGCCGGTCACTCCCGGTTCCGTGACCGGCTCGTTCCCGGGTGCGGTGCCGTCTGCGGCAAGCGGGATGACGGCCGCGCGGGCGCCGTGTACCGGCCGGCCCACGCAAACGCCGTTGCCGGCCCCCGGCACTGTACCGGCGGCGGCGTCAGCCTCCGCCGTCCGGATCTGTTCGAGGCTGATGTCGGTAACGGGCAGTGCCTCGGTCATCCCGTACGGCGTGTGCAGCGAAGCCCGGGGCAGCAGCCGCTGCACCCGGGTGAGGAGGGCTTCGGGGACGGGCGCCCCGGCGGAGAGAAGCAGCTCCACGCGTCCCAAGGCTTGATGCCGGTCCTCACTCATGCCATCCCGGGTGGCAATGACGTTGCGCAACGCCGCCGGCGAGGCGAAGACGACTGTGGCGTTGATGGCCGCTGCGGCGTCCGCCAGCGCGTGGGCGGTGAGGGTTCGGGGCAGCGTGACGTCCATGGCGGGCGTCACCGAGACGGCCCCGAGCGCCGGTCCCAGCAGGGCGAACGGCGCGAAGGCCGCCACCAGCCGGGCACCGGAACGGATCCCGAACGTTTCCGCCACCGTGTCCCGCATCGCAGCCAGCTGCCGGTGCGTGTAGAGCACGCCCTTGGCCGGACCGGTGGAACCGGAGGTGAAGAGCACGGCGGCGTCGGCGTCCGGGTCCGGCCCCGCCGACGGCGGTTCGGGGCTGAGTCCGGCTCCGCGCCGGGCGAGCGCGACGAGGGAGGTTTCGACGCCGAGGAGGCGGCGGCGGGCGGCGGACAGGTCCTGCACGCTGATGCGCCGTCCCGACCAGCCGAGGACTGAGGCAGCTGCCAGCGCCTTGTCGATCCCGATGAGGAAATCCGGGGTGGCGCCCTTCACAGCGCGGCTCAGGCCGCGGGTGCCCAGACCGGCATCTGCCACGACCACCACCGCGCCGAGCCGCAGGCAGGCGTAGAGGACGACAGTCAGGTCTACGCCCGGCGGAACCATCAGGCTCACCCGGCTGCCGCGCCGTACGCCGGCCTCGCTCAGGCCCGCCGCGACGGCGGTGACGTTCCCTTCCAGCTCCTGCCAGCTGAGCCAGCGGGCGACGCTGCCATCCGCGGCCATTTCCGCGACGGCGGTGTCCCCGCCGGCGGTTCCTGCCGCCAGTTCGGTGAGAGGCCCCCAAAGGGGCGGGACGCCGTCGGCCTCGGCTTGTATCTCCTGCACGGCAGGTCCACTGTCCCGGCCGGGCCCGGCGAGCCATTCGAAAACGGGAGTGGCGATGTCCCGGTCTTCCGCGACCAGGTGGCCGGCCCCCTCGAAGCGGTGCACTGTCGCGTGCGGCAGCCGAGTGATGAGGTCCTTGAGGTACCGGTCGGAAAAGATCGGGTCCCTCGGTCCCCAGAGCATCAGGGCCGGAACCTTCAGCCCGCGCAGCCCTTCGGCGACGCCGCTAAGCGCAGGGAAGCTGGGGTGGGAGGCATCCACAGGAATATCCGCAACAAAGTTCCCCACCCCCGCCCGGCGCCGGGCGCCGCGGTACGGGGCCATGTAGGCCTTCCGGAAGGCGGCGGGCAGCGGCGGGTGGGCGAGGGAATGCGTCACCCGGAGAAAGGCGTCCGACGTCGTGGTCCCCCACCCGTGCACGGCGGGGTGCAAGGCCAGCCGCAGGGCCGGCGGGATCCCCGAATCGGAGGGCTGGTGGACGGCGGTGTTGGTCAGCACCACCCCGGCGAGCAGCTGCGGGTGCGCCAGGGCCCAGCCCAGGCTGATCACCCCGCCCCAGTCGTGGCCCACCGTAACGACCGGCCCGGCCAGGCCCAGCGCGTCGGTAAGGTCACCCAGGTCGTTGATCCGGTCCGCAAGGCGCCGGAAGGCGCCGGTGCGCTCGCTGAACCCCATATCCAGCTGGTCCACCGCCACCACCCGCCAGGGATGCGCGGGGTCGGATCCGGCGGCCAGCAGGCTCCGCCACAGGTAGGACCACGTCGGGTTCCCGTGGACGCACAGCAGGGTGCCGGCGGGAGTCAGGCCGCGGCGGGAGAGCTGCGCAGCGTTGTCCAGCAGGTGCCAGCGGCGGACGGTTCCGGGCACATCGGCAGCGGAGGTTGAGGCCACATCGATTTCGCGTGACCATGCGGCGTCGACGCCGGGCCAGTCGGCGGCTACCAAACGATTTCCATCATGGCGGTGTTCAGGCCGGAACCGACGCCCATGCACAGCACGCGGTGCCCGGTTTCGAGGGTTTGTGCCTCTGCGGCCAGGGTCATGGGGAGGGAGGCCGGGCCCACGTTGCCCCAGTGCGGGAACGTGATGGGAACCTTATCCGGGTCCAGGTCGATCGCGTCAATGATGGCCTTCGTGTAGGCATTGCTCACCTGGTGCGTGACGTACCGGTCCATCGAGCCCCAGTTCCATTCCGGCTGTGCCTCGTGCCAGGCGTCGACCACAAGCCGCAGGCCGCCGTCGAGCAGGCCCCTCGTGTCCGTTGCCATGCCGTCGATGCCGCCCACGCACAGTTCATGGTGCTCGGTGCCGGCCCGCATCACGCCGCCGACGATCCGGTGCGCGCCGGGGTGCTGGTCCGCCGGGCCCAGGACGGCTGCGGCAGCCCCGGATCCAAGAGTGAGCGTGGCGAACTCCCGGCTGAAGTCTTCGCGCGTGGTCTCGGGCCGCTGCAGCCGGGCCAGGGTGGCCTCCTGCGTTGCCTCGGCGTCCTCGCCGTTGACGATCATGGCGTACTTGATCTGGCCGGAGTCGATCATGTTGGCCGCCAGGGTCAGGCCGTTGACGAATCCGAGGCAGGCGTTGGCCAGGTCGAAGTTCATGGCCGACGACGGCAGGCCGAGTCCGTGGTGGATCTTCACCGCGACGGACGGCTCCAGGTTGCGCCGCGTGACCGACGTGTTGATCAGCAGGCCGATTTCGGACGCTTCGACGCCAGCCTCGGCCAGGGCCTTCGCGCCGGCTTCGACCGCGGCGTCATCGAACGATGTCCCGGCGGCCCACCAGCGGCGGTGCGTGATGCCGGAAACGCGCTCCAGCAGCCGCGGCGGAAACTTCAGCCGCTGCAGCGTCGAAGCCAACCTGCGATCGAAATCCGTGGAACTCACGATCCTCGGAGCTTCGACACTGCTCACCGACAGCAGCGCGGTGTTGCTGTGCCGGAAGGTTGCATTCCCTGCCAAGTCAAGCCCCTGTTCGTTTCCGTCCTGCGTTCATGCGGTGACTGTACCCACACGCGCAAGCCCAAGGGCTTAACTATGCCGGTGCGAGCCCGGATCACGCTATTTCGCACCCTCTGCGCCGTGTTGGCTCCGCAGGCTTTTGCGCGGAGTTGCCGCCCTGCCCAGAAGCCTGTCACCGTCCGAACAACCGAAAACCGGTGCAACGCTCTCGGAAAATCACCGTGGGCGTGCAAGGATGACCGCATGAAAATTACCCGACAGATCGTTGTGTTCGACGCCGCCGACCTTCCTGCCGAGAGTGCCTTCTGGGCGGGCCTGCTGGGCGGCACCGTGGACGCCGAGGATGACTGGCACACCGTCAGCGTCGACGGGAACCCGCGTCTGGGCTTTCAGCTCGCGCCGAACCACGTGCCGCCGGAATGGCCTGACGGCAACCCGCAGCAGATCCACCTTGACCTCTACGTCGAGGACGTCGCATCCGCCCACGATGAGGCGATCTCCCTCGGTGCACGCCTGCTGAAGCCGGCCGAGGACATCACCTCCACCGAGGGCTTCCAGGTTTACGCGGACCCTGCCGGCCACCCCTTCTGCCTCTGCTGGGGCTGAACCCGCGGCCTGGCCTGAAACTGAACCTGCCGGTCACACGCGGCGCGGCGCGGTATCGGTAGAGTCGTATCCATGACTACCTCACCCCGGCTCAGCCTGAACAACGGCGTGCTGATCGACCAGTTGGGCTTCGGGCTTTACAAGGTTCCGCCGAAAGACACCGCCAACCTGGTGGCGACCGCGCTGGAAGCCGGGTACCGCCATTTCGACACGGCTGCCATGTACGGGAACGAATCCGGGGTGGCACGCGGCCTGGTCGAGGTGTTCGCCACGGAAACCGCCGCTGGCGGTTCGGGTGAGGCCGCCCCCGGCACCTCGCGGCAAGACCTGTTCATCACCACCAAGGTGTGGAATGACGACCACGGCTATGACGCGACACTGCGCGCCTTCGACACGTCCATGGTCAACCTCGGCCTGGAATACGTGGACATGTACCTGATCCACTGGCCGTGCGCGAAGCGGGACCTGTTCCAGGAGACCTACCGCGCCCTGGAGACGCTCTACCGCGAGGGCAAGGTGCGGGCCATCGGCGTGTCCAATTTCCAGCCTCAGCACTTGGACCAGCTGCTGGAAACAGCCGAGGTGGTGCCGGCCGTCAACCAGATCGAGCTGCATCCGTGGCTGCAGCAGGCCGAGCTGCGGGAGAAGCACCGTGGTCTGGGAATCCTCACCGAGGCGTGGAGCCCCCTGGGCCGCGGACGGGTGCTGGAGGATCCCGTCATCGGCGCGCTTGCGGCCGAGCACAAGGTGAGCCCCGCCCAGATTGTCCTCCGCTGGCAGATCCAGCTGGGCAATGTCACCATCCCCAAGGCTAGCTCCGCCGCCCGGATCCGGGAGAACCTCGACGTCTTCGGCTTCGAGCTCTCAACCCTGGACATGGCGGACATCGAAGCCCTGGAACGCGGGCACCGCACCGGCTCCCACCCCGACAACGTCAACTAGGACTCCCCCAGCAGATGAGAACAGCCGACTCCGAGCCCGCCACAACACCGTCCTTCGTCAGCAGCGGACTCGCCGCCCGCACCCGTGCAGCCACCGTGCGGGTGACGGGCAGCAACGTTGCCTACTGGGTCTACGAACCTGCAAGGACCACGCCTGAAACGCGCACCATCCTGGTCATCCACGGTTTCCGCGGCGACCACCACGGCCTGCTCCGGGTGGCCGACCAGCTCCCCGAGATGCGCCTGATCATGCCGGACCTTCCCGGCTTTGGCAGCTCCGCGGCGTTCACTGACGGCGCACACAGCGTGGAACGTTACGGCCGGTTCATCAGCGATTTCATGACTGCCCTGGGACTCGGACCGGACACCGTGCTGCTGGGGCATTCGTTCGGTTCCATCCTGGCCGCCCATTTCGTCGCTGCCCGGCCGGACGCGGTCCGCCCGCTGATCCTGGTCAACCCCATCGCCGCGCCCGCCCTGGAGGGCCCCAAGGGCGTCATGACCCGGCTGGCCGTGCTGTACTACCGCCTTTCCGCACGGCTCCCCCGTCCACTTGGCCTGGCCCTGCTCCGCAGCCCGCTCATCGTGCGGGTGATGAGCATCGCCATGGCGAAGACGAAGGACAAGGACCTGCTGCGCTTCATCCACGGGCAGCACCACGCATACTTCAGTGCGTTCGCCAACCGCGAGAGCCTGCTGGAATCCTTCACCGCCTCCGTCAGCAGCAACGTGGCCGAAGTCGCGCCCGGGCTCACCCTGCCCGTGCTGCTGATCGCCGGCGAAAAGGACGAAATCGCCTTACTGCGTGACCAGCACCGGCTTGCGGCGCTGCTGCCCGACGCGACGCTCGATGTCATCCCGGGCGTCGGCCACCTGATCCACTACGAAACGCCCGGGCCGGCCGCAGGATTCATCCGCCGCTTCCTTAAGGACCACCCCGCGTGAAGATAGTGATCGATGCCCGTTTCACCCGGACGGACCACCACGACGGCATCAGCCGCTACGGCTCCAGCCTCATTGCGGCCGTCTCCAAGATCGCCGATGTGTCCATGCTCATCAGCGATTTCCGGCAACTGGCCCTGCTCCCCGACGTCCCCTACACGCTCATCGGCAGCCCGCTCTCCCCTGCCGAGCTCTTCGTGGCCAGGAAGGTCAATCAGCTTGGGGCGGACGTGGTGGTGTGCCCCATGCAGACCATGGGCACGTGGGGACGCAAGTACGGACTGGTGCTCACCCTGCACGACCTCATCTACTACGAACACCCGGCACCGCCGGGCTTCCTGCCGGCCCCGGTCCGGATCCTGTGGCGCCTGTACCACAAGGCGTTCTGGCCCCAGAGGCTCCTGCTCAACCGTGCCGACGTCGTCGCCACCATCAGCAGGACCACGGAGGCCCTGATGGCCAAGTACCGCCTGACCAGCCGTCCGGTCCGCATCGTCAGCAACGCGCCACAGCCGGCCCAGCAGCCCCGCGACCCTGCAGCGGCCCCGGAGAAAACACTGCTCTACATGGGATCGTTCATGCCCTACAAGAACGTCGAAACCTTGCTCGCCGGGATGGCCGGCCTGCCTGACTACACGCTGCATCTGCTCAGCCGGATCACGCCGCACCGCCGCGCCGAGCTTGAGGCGCAGATCCCGTCCGGCGCAAACGTTGTTTTCCATAACGGCGTGACCGACGACGAATACACGGCACTGCTGAACCGCACCACCGCACTGGTCACGCTGTCCAAGGCCGAGGGCTATGGCCTGCCCCTGGTGGAGGCCATGGCGCTGGGCACACCGGTGATCGCCAGCGACATCCCGATCTTCCGCGAGGTGGGGGCGGACGCCGCCACCTACGTTGCTGCCGAGTCAGCGCCGGAGTTCACTGCCGCCGTCCGCAGCCTCGGGGACGGGCAGCACTGGCAGGATGTCTCCCGGCGCTCCGTGGCACGCGCAGAGCAGTTCAGCTGGGACGAATCCGCCCGCCAGCTGGTGGACGTAGCGGCAGAAGTCATGGCACTGCGCCGGCGGTAGCCGGCCAACTGCAGGCAGTCAGAGCACGTCAACGCCGTCCAGCCGCAACTGCACCGGGTCTTCGGTGCGTTTCGCCGCGCCTGCTGCCTTCGTAGCCCGAAGAACCCTGGTCACGGTGGCGGCCTGCGCGTACGGGATGAACAGCAGCGTGCGCACGTCCACACCTTCCGTGCCCGCTGGCTGGCTGCCGGCTGCCGGGGTGCCTGCCGTCTGCAGCAGCGGCGCCGGTCCCGCGACGCGCAGTTCCACTCCCTCGGCGGCAAGAAGCTTCGTGGCTGAGGCCGTGAAATGGCCGACGGCGGTGCTGCCGCCGGTGACGGCGGCCACCCTCACCGCCGGGGGCAGCTGCAGCTCCGCGCGCAGCCCCAGTTCCCGCTGGGCATAGCCCGCCGGATCCCACCGCAGCAGCGCGCCGACGGCGGCGGTGTCGTCGGCGGTGATGACGACGATCCCGCCGTCGGTGGCAGGCCGGACGAGGGCGGCGGCGTTGAACCAGCGGCGCACGGCGTCCTCACCCGCGCGCAGGTTCTCCCGGCGCAGCAGCGAATCGCCGTCGAGCAGCAGCGCCGCCGCGTACCCGCCCGCAGCAACAGGCTCGGCACCCACCGTGGCCACCACCAGCGCACAGGCATCCGGCACCGTGGCCTTGACGTTCTGGCCGGAGGAGGTGACCACGGCTTTGCCGGGAAACGCCCGGCCCAGTTCCTCGGCTGTGCGAAGTACGCCGGCTGCGCCGCGGCGCAGCCGGGTGCCCTGGCAGTGCCCGCAGCGCCAGGCCGGTGCCGGCGTCGAACACCAGCGGCACTGGGGAACGGCAGCGCTGCCGGCCATGGCGAGAGGCCCCTGGCACGACGGGCAGCGCGCGGGTTCCCGGCAGGTTTCGCACGCCAGCGACGGCGCGTACCCGGCCCGGGCAACCTGCACCAGGACCGGGCCGCGTTCCAGTGCTTCCTTGGCCGTTCGCCACGCGGCACCCGGCAGCCTTGCCAGCCGGGCGAGCGGGTCGCGCTCCTGCTCAAAGCTGTCGGCGGTGTTGACGACCCGGGCAACCGTGCGGCGGAGCACCGTGCGTTCGGCTTCCACGGGCATTGCCCAGCCGGCATCCACCAGCCTTTGCACCTCCGTGCTGCGTGCGTGCCCTGCCAGCAGGCAGGCCGCGCCCTCCTGCCCGGCACGGAGCAGCAATACCTCGCGGGTGTGGGCATAAGGGGAACGCTGTTCGACATGGAGGTCGTCGCCGTCGTCCCAGCAAACAACGAGTCCCAGATTGTGTACCGGCGCATAGGCAGCCGAGCGGGTGCCCACGGCGACGCCCGCGGAGCCCTTGAGGACACGGAGGTAGCTGCGGAACCTGGGCGTCTGGCCGTCGTCGGCCGTCAGCCGCGCGACGTCTTCGGCGGGCAGGATGTCCTCGAGCGCAGCCTGGACGCGGTCCAGGTCGCGGTAGTCGGGAACGACGACGACCGCGCCGCGTCCGGACTGCCGGACCGCCGCCACGGCCTCCGCGATAAGCCGCGGCCAGCCGTCCGGCCCGAATCCCTGCAGGGCGCTGAGGGCGGCACGGGGCGAACCTCCGGACGCAAGATGGCGGAGGAAGGCGGCGCCGTTCCGGTACCTGTTCCAGCCGGAGGATGCGGTCCAGCCGGAGCCGGACAGGTCGTGGGGGGCCGCGGGAGGCCCGGCCGGCTCGGCACCGGCGAGCTCCTTCTCCACCTTGACCACCCGCGGCGGGATGGCCACGCGGAGCACATCGCTGACGGTTCCTGCATAGCGTGCGGCCACGCGCCCGGCGAGCTCCTGCAGGTCCTTGGTCAGGACGGCGACCGGCGAGACGACCTTATGCAGCGGGACGAGGGGCTGGCCGGCGTCGGACTCCGCAACGCGGTCCAGGATGTAGCCGCCGAGTTCCTGGCCGCTGAACTTCACCCGGACCCGCACGCCCGGCTGGGCGTCGTCATCCAGTTCGGCGGGCACACTGTAGTCGAACGGCCGGTCCAGGTGCGGCAGCGGGGACTCGATGAGCACGCGCGCCACCGGGCGGACGGCGGCCAGCGCCGGACCGCCTGCAGGCCTGGCCGTGGCAGGGAACCCCTGCAGCAGTGAGAGCTGCAGGGGTTCTGGCGTTGGCTGCGAAGACACGCCGTTTGGAGCCATGCGCCTTACCTCCGTCCTGGGTTACCCATCAGCCAATCACACGGGTCTGACATTCCCGGCTGCTGACGGCCGCGGACGGGACGGCTCAGGCGTTGAAGTACGCCTTCAGGTCGTCCACGCGGTCCAGGCGCTCCCAGGTGAAGTCCGGATCGTCGCGGCCGAAGTGGCCGTGGGCGGCCGTCTTGGCATAGATGGGGCGCTTGAGGTCCAGGGCGTCGATGATGGCGCGGGGGCGCAGATCGAAGATCTCAGCAATCGCGGCGCTGATCTTTGCCGGGTCCACCGTCTCGGTGCCGAACGTCTCGACGTAGGTTCCCACGGGGCGCGCCTGGCCGATTGCGTAAGCGATCTGGATCTCGGCGCGCTTGGCGAGTCCCGCGGCAACCACGTTTTTGGCAACCCAGCGCATGGCGTATGCCGCGGAGCGGTCCACCTTGGACGGGTCCTTGCCGGAGAAGGCGCCGCCGCCGTGGCGGGCCATGCCGCCGTAGGTGTCCACGATGATCTTGCGGCCGGTGAGCCCGGCGTCGCCCACCGGGCCGCCGATCACGAACGCACCTGCAGGGTTCAGGATGTTGGTGGTGCGCGAAATGTCCAGGTCGGCGAGGGCGAGGACGGGGTCGATGACGTGCGTCGCGAGGTCGGCGCGCAGCTGGTCGAGGCTGAAGCCGTCGGCGTGCTGGCTGGAGATCACGATGGTTTCCACGGAAACCGGCCGGTCGCCGTCGTACCCGATGGTGGCCTGGGTCTTGCCGTCCGGGCGGAGGTAGGACAGCTGGCCGCTCTTGCGGACCTCGGTGAGCCGCTCCGACAGGCGGTGCGCGATCCAGATCGGCACGGGCATGTAGGACGGGGTCTCGTCGCTGGCATAACCGAACATGAGGCCCTGGTCGCCGGCGCCCTGAAGGTCGTAGTCGTCCTCCTGGCGGCCTTCGCGGGCTTCCAGGGAATTGAAGACGCCGCCGGCAATGTCGTTGGACTGCTGTCCGATGGACACGGAAACCCCACACCGTGCGCCGTCGAAGCCGTTGGCGGAGGAGTCGTAGCCGATGCCCAGGATCGTCTCGCGGACGATCTGCGGGATTTCGACATACGCGTCGGTGGTCACTTCGCCGGCCACGTGGACCAGGCCGGTGGTGGCCATGGTCTCGACGGCGACGCGGGACTCGGGGTCCTTGGCCAGCAGGGCGTCCAGGATCGCATCACTGATCTGGTCACAGATCTTGTCCGGGTGCCCTTCAGTTACCGACTCCGAGGTGAAGAGCCGAAGAGCGGCGGGTGCGGACCCGTGGGATTCTGGAATGTGCAGCGGTAAAGTCACTCAACTACCTTACTGGTTGGCAAACGGAGGGGCGGCAGCGTGTGTCCCCATGCTAAGGAGACGTTGCTTACGCCCTCAGGTTCGCGGAAAGACCCGGCTCAGTTCCGAGCCGATGCGGTCAATGACAATGGCGGCGACGTCCTGCTTGGAGCCCGAGGCCGACTGGGGCTCGGAGCCGGCCCGCGAGAGAATGACCACGGAGTTGTGGTCCTGGCCGAAGACCTTGTCGGCGCCCACGTGGTTCACCACCAGCAGGTCGCAGCCCTTGCGCCTGAGCTTTGCCTCGGCGTAGGAGAGCACATCGCCCTGTTCATCACCGGTTTCGGCGGCAAAGCCCACCACGAGCTGGCTGCCGCCGGCGGCGTCGCGCACCGCGACAAGCTCCTGCAGGATATCGGGGTTGCGGACGAGCGTGATCACCGGGTCCGCGGTGTCATCCCGCTTCTTGATCTTGCTGCCGGACACCTCCGCCGGCCGGAAGTCGGCCACTGCCGCCGCCATAATCACGACGTCGGACCCGGCTGCCGCTGCCAGCATGACTTCGCGGAGCTGCAGGGCCGTTTCGACGGCGGTGAGTTCGACGCCCGCAGGGGCGGGCACCTCCATGTGGGCGGCCACGAGCCGGACGGTGGCTCCGGCATCGCGGGCAGCGGCGGCCAGCGCCACACCCTGCTTGCCCGAGGAGCGGTTGCCCAGGAACCGGACGGGGTCCAGGGGCTCCCGGGTGCCGCCGGCGCTGATGGTAACGGTGCGGCCAGCCAGCGGAAGGAGCCGCCCGGCGTCGGACTGGAGGCCGTGGGCAAGTGCCATGGCGGCGTCAAAGATGGCCTCGGGCTCGGGCAGCCGGCCGGGGCCGGAGTCGCTGCCGGTCAGCCGCCCGCTGGCGGGTTCGAGGACGGTTACGCCGCGGCTGCGCAGAGTTTCGACGTTGGCCTGGGTGGCCGCATGCTGCCACATTTCCGTGTGCATGGCCGGGGCGAACAGGACCGGGCCGCTCGCCATGAGGAGCGTGTTGGTGAGCAGGTCATTGGCCTGGCCGGTGGCGGCACGGGCCAGGAGATCGGCCGTCGCGGGGGCCACCACGATCAGGTCTGCCTCGTGGCCCAGCCGGACGTGCTTCACCTGGTCGACGTCGTCGAACACGCTGTTGGTCACCGGGTTCCCGGACAGGGCCTCCCAGGTGGCGACGCCGACAAAGCGGGTGGCTGCTTCCGTGGGGATGACGGTGACGTCATGGCCGGCTTCAGTAAAAAGCCGGAGGAGCGATGCCACCTTGTAGGCGGCGATCCCTCCCCCGACTCCGAGTACTATGCGCACGTGAACTCCGTCAGCAGGCAGTCTGTTTACTCTGCGGAGGTTACTCTGCAGCTTCGATCGGTGTGGAAACCAGCTTGCCCTCGTTGATCTCCCGCAGGGCGATGGACAGCGACTTCTCGTTCAGCTTGGTGTCAACCAGCGGGCCGACGTACTCGAACAGGCCCTCGTGCAGCTGTGCGTAGTAGGCGTTGATCTGGCGTGCACGCTTGGCACCGAAGATCACCAGGCCGTACTTGGAATCGGCTGCCTCGAGCAGCGAATCGATCGGCGGGTTGATGATGCCTTCAAGGTTCGTGGACACGAATTCTCCAAAATTTCTAGCGGGCTGACGGCGTCTGCGACTGGCGCGGATGCGGCGTGAGCCCCATGAGTGAAACAAGCTCGTCCGCTGCCCGGCGGACGTCGTCATTGATGACGGTGTGGTCGAACTCCGGTTCAGCAGCAAGCTCTACTTTACCGGTTTCCAGCCGGCGCTGCTGTTCCTCCGCCGATTCCGTGCCCCGGCCCACCAGCCGGCGCACCAGTTCTTCCCAGCTGGGCGGTGCCAGAAACACGAACTGGGCGTCCGGAACGGCCTGCTTCACCTGGCGGGCCCCCTGCAGATCGATCTCCAGCAGCACGGAGCGGCCTTCGGCGATGGCCTGGTTGACGGTGCTCTTCAGGGTTCCGTAGGTGTTCTGCCCGTGCACCACGGCCCACTCCAGGAATTCGCCGGCGGCCACCAGGGACTCGAACTCTTCCTGGGACTTGAAGTAGTAATGCACACCGTCGACCTCGCCGGGCCGCGGGGCCCGGGTGGTGGCCGAAACGGACAGCCAGACCTCGGGGTAGGTGTCGCGGATATAGGTGGACACGGTGCCTTTGCCAACAGCCGTAGGACCAGCGAGGACTGTCAGTCCGGGTTTGTTGCTCACGTATTCCTTTGGACGGTCTACAGATGACTCTGTTCGGATTAAGCTATTTCTCGTTCATAAAATCTACCAGCGCCCGGCGCTGGTGGATGCCCAGGCCACGGACCCTGCGGGACGCGGCGATGCCGAGGCTGTCCATGATGGCCGCGGCCCGGACCTTCCCGATCCCCGGCAGGGCCTCGAGGAGTTCCGAAACGCGCATGCGCGCTATGGCCTCCTCGGTGCCGCCGGAGTCCAGGATCTGGGCCACGGTCAGCTCCCCGGTTTTGAGCCGTTCCTTGGCCGAGGCCCTGGCAGCCCTTGCCGCCGCGGCCTTCCTGAGTGCGTCGGAACGTTCCTGCGGTGACAAGGGTCGCAAGCTCACGGTCATTCCCCTGGGGTCAGCCAACGGATCCGCGGCCGGCGGCGTTGGAGCAGCCACGGATTTGTCCTGAACCTACTCCCTGCCGGCCGGAGAAATCAATGGACTATTCGGAGCGGAGCCCCGCGAGGGTGCGCTCCGCCGCCTCCCTCAGCTCCCGGACGCCGGGGCCGGCCTTGAGGATGTCCCGGCTGGAGGTTCCCAGAACCTGGGGGTAGGCGGCACCGAAGGTCTTCCGCAGGTCCGCCGGTGTGGCCCCCTGTGCGCCCAGGCCGGGCGCGAGGATCGGCCCCCGGACGGCCCCGAGGTCAAGCTGCAGGTCCGCCAGTGCCGTGCCCACCGTGGCTCCCACCACGAGGCCCACCGAGCCGAGGGGCCCGGAGTACCGTTCGTTCTCCCCCGCGGCGGCCTGGACAATCCGGCGTGCCACGGAATCGCTTCCGCCCACGTGCTGCACCGAGGCGCCCTCCGGGTTGGAGGTCAGCGCCAGGACAAACACGCCCCGGCCCTGCCCGGCGGCGAGATCCAGGGCCGGCCGCAGGGACTCGAACCCCAGGTAGGGGCTCAGGGTCACCGAATCCGCGGCGAGGGGAGATCCATCACTGAGCCAGGCGTCGGCATACGCGGCCATGGTGGACCCGATGTCGCCGCGCTTGGCGTCGGCGATGGTCAGTACGCCCTCATCCCGGGCAGTAGCGAGAACCTCTTCGAGGACTGCCATGCCGGCCGAACCGTGCCGTTCGTACAGCGCCACCTGCGGCTTGACCGCGGCAGCGAGCGAAGACACGGCCTCCAGGGCGGTGAGTGAAAAGCGCCTCAGGCCGGCGGCGTCGTCGTTCAGTCCCCAGCTGCCCAGCAGCGCGGGGTGGGGATCAATCCCGACGCACAGCGGACCGCGGTCCGCCATGGCCCGGCCCAGCCGGGAGCCGAACGACTCCCGGCCGGCGCCTGCAGTTGCCTCAGGCATTCTGCTCTGCCGGGCTCTTCGCGGCTGCCTTCTGCAGGGCCGCCTCTTGCGACGCAAGGAGCGCTGCGGCGTGTTCCTGCAGGCTGGTCACGGACCAGGCGTAGGTGCGCAGGGCCTCGATGGCCTGGACGGCGGCGTTGAACTCGGCCACGGTGGTGATGCAGGGGATGCCGATGGACGTGGCGGCGGCACGGAGTTCGTATCCGTCGCTGCGGGCCTCGCCGCCGGACGGGGTGTTGAACACCATGTCGATTTCGCCGGCGACGACGAGGTCGGCGATGGTGCCTTCACCTTCGGCGCTGCTGCCTTCGGCGACCTTGCGCACCGGGGTGGCCTGGATGCCGTTGCGGCGCAGGACGTCGGCGGTGCCGCCGGTGGAGACGATCTCGAAGCCGAGGTCGGAGAGGCGCTTGACGCCCATGATCACCGAACGCTTGTCGCGGTTGGCGACGGACACGAAGACCTTGCCTTCGGTGGGCAGGGCGTTGTTGGCGCCCGCCTGGCTCTTGGCGAAGGCGGTGTCGAAGTGCTTGTCGATGCCCATGACCTCGCCGGTGGAGCGCATTTCCGGCCCGAGCAGCGAGTCCACGACCTTGCCTTCCGGGGTGCGGAAGCGGCTGAACGGCAGGACCGCTTCCTTGACGGAGACGGGTGCGTCCAGGGGCAGGGTGGAACCGTCGCCGGTTTCCGGCAGCATCTTGTAGGCGCTGCGGAGCTGGCCGATGGTCACGCCCGTGCCGATCAGTGCGGCGGCTTTGGCCATCTGCACGCCGGTGGCCTTGGACACGAAGGGCACGGTCCGGGACGCGCGGGGGTTGGCTTCCAGGACGTAGAGGACGTCGGAGGCCAGGGCGAACTGGATGTTAATCAGGCCGCGGACGCCCACGCCCTCGGCGATGGCCCGGGTGGCGGTGCGGACGCGTTCCAGCACGTTGTTGCCCAGCGTGATGGGCGGCAGGACACAGGCGGAGTCGCCGGAGTGGACGCCGGCCTCCTCGATGTGCTCCATGATGCCGCCCAGGTACATGTCCGTGCCGTCGAAGAGGGCGTCGACGTCGATCTCGACCGCGTCCTCGAGGAACCGGTCGATCAGCACCGGGTGCTCGGCGGTGATTTCGGTGGCGTTGGCGATGTAGCGGGACAGGTTCGGCTCGTCGTAGACGATCTCCATGCCGCGGCCGCCGAGCACGTAGGACGGGCGGACCAGGACGGGGTAGCCGATCTCGTCGGCGATCTTCTTGGCGTCCTCGAAGGAGACGGCGGTGCCGTTCTTCGGTGAGACCAGCCCGGCTTCGTCCAGCACGCGGGCGAAGGCGCCGCGGTGCTCGGCGAGGTCGATCGCCTCGGGCGAGGTGCCCAGGATGGGCACGCCGGCGTCGGCCAGTTGCTGGGCCAGCTTCAGCGGGGTCTGGCCGCCGAGCTGGACGAAGACGCCCATCACGCCGCCGGTGCGCTCCTCGGCCGCGATGACTTCGAGGACGTCCTCAAGGGTCAGCGGCTCGAAGTACAGCCGGGTGGAGATGTCGTAGTCGGTGGAGACGGTTTCCGGGTTGCAGTTGACCATGACGGTCTCGTAGCCGGCCTTGCGCAGCGCCATCGAGGCGTGGACGCAGGAGTAGTCGAACTCGATCCCCTGGCCGATGCGGTTGGGCCCGGAGCCGAGGATGAGGATGGACGGCTTGGAGTGCAGCGCAACCTCGTCCTCCTCGTCGTAGGCCGAGTAGTGGTACGGCGTGTAGGCGGCGAACTCGGCGGCGCAGGTGTCCACGGTCTTGTAGACCGGGCGGATGCCCAGTGCCTGCCGGACGCCGCGGACGACGGCCTCGGAGTTGTGGGTCAGCGCGCCGATCTGTTCGTCGGAGAAGCCGTGCCGCTTGGCGTTGCGGAGCATGTCCTGCGTCAGGGCACCGGACCGGCGGATCTCCTGGGAGATCTCGTTGAGCAGCTGGAGCTGGTCCAGGAACCAGGGGTCGATCTTGGTGGCCTCGTAAAGTTCCTCCACGCTGGCGCCGCCGAGCAGGGCCCGCTGCACCTGGTGCAGGCGTTCGGTCGTCGGGCGCTTGGCCTTCTCGATCAGCTCCGGCACTTCCCACTCCGGAACCGAAGTGAAGTCCAGCTGCGAGCCCTTCTGTTCGAGGGAGCGCAGCGCCTTCTGCAGGGCTTCGGTGAAGTTGCGGCCCATGGCCATGGCCTCGCCCACGGACTTCATGGTGGTGGTGAGGGTGTTGTCGGCGGCGGGGAACTTCTCGAACGCGAACCGCGGGACCTTGACCACCACGTAGTCGAGCGTGGGCTCGAAGGAGGCGGGGGTCTTCTGCGTGATGTCGTTGGGGATCTCGTCCAGGGTGTAGCCGAGCGAGAGCTTGGTGGCGATCTTGGCGATGGCGAAGCCGGTGGCCTTCGATGCCAGCGCCGAGGAGCGGGACACGCGCGGGTTCATTTCGATGACGACGACGCGTCCGGTGTCCGGTTCGATGGCGAACTGGATGTTGCAGCCGCCGGTGTCCACGCCCACCTCACGGATGACCGCGATGGAGATGTCGCGGAGCCGCTGGTACTCGCGGTCGGTGAGGGTCAGTGCCGGGGCCACGGTGATGGAGTCGCCGGTGTGCACGCCCACGGGATCGAAGTTCTCGATGGAGCAGACGACAACCACGTTGTCGTTCTTGTCCCGCATCATCTCGAGCTCGTATTCCTTCCAGCCGAGGATGCTCTCTTCGAGCAGCACCTCGCTGGTGGGGCTGTACTGCAGGCCCTGGCCGACGATCCGGCGCAGGTCCTCTTCGTTGTATGCCAGGCCGGAACCGAGGCCGCCCATGGTGAAGGACGGGCGGACCACCATGGGGTAGCCGAGGTCCTCGGCTGCCGTCAGAGCCTCGTCCATGGTGTGGATGATGTGGCTGCGGGCGGATTCGGCGCCGCAGCGCTCCACGACGCCCTTGAACTTTTCGCGGTCCTCGCCGAGCTCGATCGCAGCGATGTTCGCACCGATCAGTTCCACGTTGTACTTCTCCAGCACACCGTTCTTGTCCAGCGCGATGGCCGTGTTGAGCGCCGTCTGGCCGCCCAGGGTGGGCAGCACCGCGTCCGGGCGCTCCTTGGCGATGATCTTCTCCACCACTTCGGGGGTGATGGGCTCGATGTAGGTGGCGTCAGCGAACTCCGGGTCGGTCATGATGGTGGCCGGGTTGGAGTTGACGAGGATGACGCGCAGGCCCTCCTCCTTGAGGACGCGAAGGGCCTGCGTGCCGGAGTAATCGAATTCAGCGGCCTGGCCGATGACGATCGGGCCGGAACCGATGACCAGGACGCTCTTAAGGTCAGTTCTCTTGGGCATTACTTCTTGTCCTCAGTCTTGTTGTCAGTCGTGCTCGGCTGGGCGCCGTTCTGCTGGGCCTCTGCGGGGTGCTGGGCGTCCACGGGTTCCTTGGAAAGGTTGGCGGTGCGGCCGTCCCGGCTACCTTCCATCAGCTCGATGAAGCGGTCAAACAGGTACGCGGCGTCGTGCGGGCCGGCGGCGGCTTCCGGGTGGTACTGGACGGAGAAGGCCGGGATGTCCAGGCAGGCCAGGCCCTCAACGACGTCATCGTTCAGGCTGACGTGGCTGACCTCGACCCGTCCGTACCGCTCTTCCGGGGCGTTGGTGGGGCCGTCCAGCGGGGCGTCGACGGCGAAGCCGTGGTTCTGCGAGGTGATCTCCACCTTGCCCGTGCGGCGGTCCATGACCGGCTGGTTGATGCCGCGGTGGCCGTAGCGCAGCTTGTAGGTGCCGAAGCCGAGCGCGCGGCCCAGGATCTGGTTGCCGAAGCAGATACCGAAGTAGGGCAGCTTCTCGTCCAGGACGGTGCGGAGCAGTTTGACCTGGTTGTCGGCGGTGGCGGGGTCGCCGGGGCCGTTGGACATGAAGAAACCGTCGGGGCTGACGGCCTTGACGTCGTCGATGGTGGCCGTGGCGGGCAGCACGTGCACGCGGACGCCGCGCTCGGCGAAGCGGACCGGCGTCATGGCTTTGATGCCGAGGTCGATCGCCGCGATGCTGAAGCGCGCATCGCCGTCCCAGCCGTGGTCCTTGGGCTCCACCACGTAGGCTTCGTCGATGCTGACTTCCTCGGCAAGCCGGGCGCCTTCCATCGGCTCACTGGCGAGTACGGCGTCGACGAGTTCCTTGTCCGTGGCCTTGGCTGCCTCGCCGGAGAAGATGCCGGCGCGCATGGTCTTGTGCTCGCGCAGGTGGCGGGTGATGGCACGGGTGTCCACGCCCTGGATGCCGACGATGCCCTGCTCGACGAGCTCGGAGTCCAGAGATCGCTCGGAGCGCCAGTTGGACGGGCGGCGGGCGGCGTCGCGGACGATGTAGCCTGCAACCCAGATGCGGCGGGATTCGGCGTCCTCGCTGTTCACACCGGTGTTGCCGATGTGCGGGGCCGTCTGCACCACCAGCTGGCGTGCGTAGGACGGGTCCGTAATGGTCTCCTGGTAGCCGGTCATGCCGGTGGCGAAGACCGCTTCCCCCAGGGCGGTGCCCTGTGCGCC
This sequence comes from Arthrobacter sp. NPDC056493, assembly GCF_042795115.1. NCBI lineage: Bacteria > Bacillati > Actinomycetota > Actinomycetes > Micrococcales > Micrococcaceae > Arthrobacter > Arthrobacter sp. NPDC056493. The sequence goes on from NZ_JBHTSL010000006.1 coordinate 85,697, forward strand.
GTAGCTGCGGCCGCGGAAGATGCGGCCGTCCTCGAGCACCAGGACGGCGGGGGCGGATGCTGCGGCCTGCGGCGCAGTTCCTGCGTTTACTGTCACTTCGGTTTCCGTCACTTTATTACTTTCCACTATTGGGCACCCGCCTCGGGGCCTGGGTAGATCATTTCCTGAAGTTGTTTGAGGATGGCCGGCTTGTCCGCGGCGCTGCGGGTGCGGAAGCCGGTGTCCAGGGCGTGGGTTCCGAGCATCCAGCTGACGATCAGCAGCCCGTCCTTTTCCACAAATTTACCGGCCATGCCGCTGTCCTGCCGGATGCCGGCCAGCGAGGCCGCCGGGATGAACAGCGGCCGCGCGCCGGAGCGGTCCAGGAGCACGCCCTCCGGATGGATGGAGAGCTCGGCGTTGGTGCGGATGCCGAGGCCGTGCACGGCGATCCTGTCCAGCCAGTCCCCCGCGGTGGTGGAGGCCACGTACTGCCCGTCCGCCGAGAGCAACGGCTCGCCCAGGCCGGCAGGAACAGCCGGCAGCTGTTCGATGTCGGACTGCCGCCGCAGCCGGCTGCGCCAGCCGATCCAGATCAGGACAAAAACGACGGCGACGACCGCCAGCATCGCAAGTCCGGGAAGGACTTTTTCCATCAGTTGGCACCTGCTGCGCCGGCAACCGGTGCTTCCGACGGGTAGCGGTACGGCGTGTTGAGCTTGCCGTCCAGGACCGTGGGGTGGCCCTTGAAGAACGTGGCTACCACCTTGCCGGGGAGTTCCATGCCGCGGAACGGCGAGTTGCGTCCCATCGTTGCCATCGCGGAGGGATCCACGGTCCAGCGCGCGGCCGGGTCCACGAGGACGATGTTGGCGGGCTCGCCCTTCTCGAGCGGCCGGCCCTGGTCCGTGAGCCGTCCGATGCCGGCCGGCGCGGTGGAGGTGACCCGGGCGAAGTCGGCCCAGGTCATCAGGCCCGTCTCGATCATGGCGTGCTGGACCACGGACAGGGCGGTTTCCAGGCCGGTCATGCCCATGGCCGCCTGCGCCCACTCGCACTCCTTGTGCTCGCTCGGGTGCGGAGCGTGGTCGGTGCCGACGACGTCGATGGTGCCGTCGGCGAGGGCGGCGCGCAGTGCCTGGACGTCGTCGTTGGTGCGCAGCGGCGGGTTCACCTTGTAGACGGGATCGTAGCTCCGGACCAGGTCATCGGTGAGCAGGAGGTGGTGCGGGGTCACTTCGGCGGTGACGTTGATGCCGCGGCTCTTGGCCCAGCGGATGATCTCAACGGAGCCCGCCGTGGACACGTGGCAGACGTGGAGCCGCGAGCCCACGTGCTGGGCCAGCAGGACGTCGCGGGCGATGATGCTTTCCTCGGCCACTGCCGGCCAGCCGGTCAGGCCGAGGACGGCGGACACTTCACCTTCGTTCATCTGGGCGCCGGCGGTGAGGCGCGGTTCCTGCGCGTGCTGGGCCACGACGCCGTCGAACGCCTTGACGTACTCGAGGGCGCGGCGCATCAGGACGGGATCGTGGACGCAGATGCCGTCGTCGGAGAACATGCGGACCTGGGCGCGGGAATCGGCCATGGCGCCGAGCTCGGCGAGCTGCTCGCCGGCGAGCCCCACGGTGACGGCGCCCACCGGGCGGACGTCCACCCAGCCGGCGGCCCGGCCCAGACTGTGGACCTGCTCCACGACGCCGGCGGTGTCCGCCACCGGGGTGCTGTTGGCCATGGCGTGCACGGCGGTGAAACCGCCGAGGGCTGCGGCGCGGGTGCCGGTTTCCACCGTTTCGGCGTCCTCGCGGCCCGGTTCGCGGAGGTGCGTGTGGACGTCGACCATGCCCGGCAGTGCGACGAGACCGCCGGCGTCGATCACCGTGGCACCGTCCGCGGCGAGGCCGGTGCCCCGGGCCGTGATCACGCCGTCGCGGATGAGCAGGTCCACGGCGTCGCCGCCAAGGATCGCGGCGCCCCGGATAAGGTAGGTGGTTTCTTCAGCCATCAGTTGCTCTCCTTCAGGGTGGCGGCTGGTTCACGGGTGTCCCCGGAGAGCAGCAGGTACAGGGCGGCCATGCGGATCGAGACGCCGTTCTTCACCTGTGCGAGCACGGTGGAACGGGGCGAATCGGCGGCGGCCGCAGAAATTTCCAGGCCCCGGTTCATCGGACCGGGGTGCATGATGATGGTGTCCTTCAGGCCCAGGCGGTCCAGGGCGCGGAGCCTGTTGTCGTCGAAACCCCAGCGCCGGGAATACTCCCGGGTCGACGGGAAGAACGAGGCATTCATCCGCTCGCCCTGGACCCGGAGCATCATCACCGCATCGACACCCTTTTCCAGGGTCTCGTCCATGTCGTAGCTGATGCTGCAGGGCCAGCGTTCGACGCCGATGGGCAGCAGGGTGGGCGGCGCCACCAGGGTGACATCGGCGCCGAGCGTGCGCAGGAGCCAGACGTTGGACCGGGCCACACGGGAGTGCAGGACGTCGCCGGCAATGGCGACGCGCATGCCGCGCAGGTCCGCCCCCGTGGACGGCAGGCCGGAGAGCTTGGTCCAGTGCCGGCGCATGGTGAACGCGTCCAGCAGTGCCTGGGTGGGGTGTTCGTGGGTGCCGTCACCGGCGTTGATGACTGCCGCGTCAATCCAGTCGGTAGCCGCCAGACGGTGCGGTGCACCGGAGGCCCAGTGGCGGATTACGACGGCGTCAGCACCCATGGCGGACAGCGTCTGGGCGGTGTCCTTAAGTGACTCGCCCTTGGAAACCGACGATCCCTTGGCGGCGAAGTTGATGACGTCCGCGGAGAGCCGCTTGGCTGCGGCCTCGAAGGAAATGCGGGTCCTGGTGGAATCCTCGAAGAAGAGGTTCACCACGGTCCGTCCGCGGAGGGCGGGAAGCTTCTTGACCTCGCGCTCCCCCACGGTCGACATCTCTTCGGCGGTGTCGAGGATGCGGACGGCGTTGGCCAGGCTGAGGTCTTCGGTAGAGAGCAGGTGCTTCATGCGCCGCCCTCGATAACCACTTCGTTGACTGCCCGGCCGTCGACGGCGTCGGTCTCCTCGAGCCGGACCCGGACCTTTTCGGCGGAGGACGTGGGCAGGTTCTTGCCCACGTGGTCGGCGCGGATGGGAAGTTCGCGATGGCCCCGGTCAATCAGGACAGCCAGGCGCACGATGCGCGGCCGGCCGAGGTCCACGAGCGCGTCCAGGGCGGCGCGGATGGTCCGGCCGGAGTACAGGACGTCGTCGATCAGCACGACGACCTTGTTGTCGATGCCCGTCAGCGGCAGCTGGGTGCGGTGCGGCGGCCGGGTGGGCTGGTGGGAAAGATCGTCCCGGAACATGGTGACGTCCAACTGGCCAACGATCGCGGCGGCGTCCACGGCGGGATCGGCGGCGGCGATTTTCTGGGCGAGCCGGACCGCCAGCGGGTAGCCGCGGCGGGGAATGCCGAGCAGCACCAGATCCTGGGAGCCCTTGTTGGCCTCGAGGATTTCATGGGCGATACGAGTGAGGGCACGGTCAATGTCCGCCTGGTTGAGTACAACCCTGGCCGGAACCGGTGCCTGCGTGACAGAAGTCATCGCTCGTCTCCCCTTTCCCCGCCTCACGGGACGGAATTAAAAAAGGAACATTTGCCTTCCAAAATTACCACACGGGCGTCCGGCCGCCGCCCCGGCAGAGGGCGTCGTCCGTCACACCGTGCGGGGCCGGGGTTTCCCGCCAACCGCTGTGCTTTGTGCTTTGATGCCCACCGCCGGGCACATAGGCTCGTGTCTATGTCGATGAACCCGCAGCAGCGGCACTTCCCCGGGCCTGAGTCCCACGGACAGCCCGCGAATCCCAGCTGGATGGGGCACGTCCAGCCGCAGAACTACCGGCCGGCGCCCGGGCACGGCGGCGGCGCCGTGGACCAGGTGATCCCGGAGGCCGCGTCCACTGTGGCCGCCCGTCCGGGGGCCGGGACCCTGGGACTGGTTGTGGGCGGCGGGATACTCGCCTTTGTCAGCCTGTTCCTTGTGGTGCCCTTCCTCCTGGCCAGCACCGGCGTCACCGGCTTTGTCATCGGTTTTGTTGCGTCCCTGATCCCGCTGGCGGCGGTGCTGTTCGCCGTCGCCGTCATTGACCGGTGGGAACCCGAGCCCAAACGCCTGCTGCTGTTTGCCTTCACCTGGGGCGCGGCCGTGTCCATCGCCGTGACGCTGCTCATCCAGCCGGTCTTCGCCCTCGCCGCCCCGGCCACCGATGAGGCGTCTTTCCGCGACTTCATGACCACCGTGCAGGCGCCGGTGGTGGAGGAGTTCGCGAAGTCCCTGGGCCTGCTGTTGCTCCTCCTGTTCGCCCGCCGCAACTTTGACGGCCCCGTCGACGGCGTGGTGTTTGCCTTCACCATTGCCGGCGGCTTCGCGTTCACGGAGAACATCCTGTACTTCGGCCGGGCGATCGCCGAGTCCGGCACACCCGGCAGCGACCTTGTCGAGATCTTCTTCCTGCGAGGGGTGATGTCGCCGTTCGCGCATGCCATTTTCACCGGGACCACCGGCCTGGTCATGGGCCTGGCAGCGCGGCGCTGGCACTCAGGCATCTCGGTTCTTGCCTTCGTCGTGGGCCTGGTTCCGGCCATGATCCTGCACAACAGATGGAACAGCATGGGCCAGGACTTCCTGGCCCAGTACGTCCTCGTGCAGATCCCGATCTTCCTGCTCGCCGTGGCATGCATCGTGATGCTGCGGGTCGCGGAAACGCGCCTCACCCGGCAGCGGCTCCAGGAGTACGCCGCTGCGGGGTGGTTCGCTCCAGCCGAGGTGGATCTGCTTTCGAGTCCCGGAGGCCGCCGGCAGGCTGTGCGGTGGGCAGGGTCCTACAACAGGGGCGAGGAGATGAAGCAATTCGTCAAGGCGGCGACGCGGCTGGCCTTCACACGGCAGCGGATCCTCAGTGGTAGGGATGTGCCGTTGCACCAGCAGGACGAGGTGCAGCAGCTGCGCCACCTGACAGCGCTGCGGGCCGCCGTTCAGCAGTGAGGCAGCAAACACAAAGCCCCTGCCGGGTTTGAACCGGCAGGGGCTTTGTTGTGCTTGGGATGACCCAGCTCAGGCGAGCAGGGACGGCTTCAGTTGCTGAAGGCGCCCCAGGAGGCCGTTGATGAACGACGGCGACTCGTCGGTGGAGAGCGTCTTGGCCAATGCCACGGCCTCGCTGACGGCTACACCGTCGGGAACGTCGTCGTTGTACAGCAGTTCCCAGGTGCCGATCCGCAGGATGATGCGGTCAACGGACGGCATGCGCTCCAGGGTCCAGCCCTGCGAGTAGGTTTCCAGGAACTCGTCGATAGTGGCCTGCATCGACACCACGCCTTCGACGATCTCGAGGGTGTACGGATTGACGATCTGGTCGGTCCTCTCGCGGCGCGCACGCAGCACGTCGAAGGCCGAGACCGAGCGCTGCTCGGCTTCGAAGAGGACTTCAAGAGCCCTGTTGCGGGCTTTACCGCGGGCGCTCACTAGTCGTTGACCCGGCCCAGGTAGCTGCCGTCGCGGGTGTCGACCTTGACCTTGGTGTTGTTCTCGACGAACAGGGGCACCTGGATCTCGTAGCCGGTTTCGAGGGTGGCGGGCTTGGTGCCGGCGGACGAGCGGTCGCCCTGCAGGCCCGGTTCGGTGTAGGTGATTTCGAGGACAACGCTCGGCGGCAGCTCGATGTACAGCGGGTTGCCCTCGTGGATGGCGATGTTGACCATCTGGTTTTCCAGCATGAAATTGGTGGCATCGCCCACAGTGGCGCCAGAGACGGTGATCTGGTCGAAGTCCGAGGTGTCCATGAAGACGAAGTCGGCGCCGTCCTGGTACAGGTACTGGTAGTCGCGGCGGTCCACGGTGGCGGTCTCGATCTTGAGGCCGGCGTTGAAGGTCTTGTCCACTACCTTGCCGGACATGACGTTGCGCATCTTGGTGCGCACGAAAGCGCCGCCCTTGCCCGGCTTGACGTGCTGGAACTCGATGACGTTCCAGAGCTGGCCCTCGAGCTTCAGGACGGTCCCGTTCTTGATGTCGTTTGTGGTTGCCACTGGTTTCCTCTGGTTGTGTCTGACTGGTTCTTGCTGCCAGCTGTTATGCCAAGCGGGCTGCCGAACGGCGCGCCAGCGTGTGTTTATCAAAAATCCAGAAACTATTCTAGCGGAAAAGGCGGCCACACTTTTCGGGCCCCCTGGCGGCGCGGTATGAAGGCCGGCCAGAAGCGGTCGGAAAACCGGTCAGGAGGCCAGTTCGAAGACGTTTCTCGCCCGCTGCAGCGCGACCGTTGAGGAGTAGATGAGCGCGGCGTCGGCGGACTGCGCCACCCGGAGATCCAGCGCCCGGGTGAAGGATTCCACTGCGGCGCCGACGTTGCCCGCCGCAAAGTACGCCCGGCCAAGGTACTGGTGGGCGAGGGCCTCATTTGCCGTGCCGTGCGCTTCGGTGAGGAGCTGCCGGAAGAGCTCGACGGCACGGTCGTAGCGGTGGGAGACGCGCAGGACATCCGCTTCGTAGGCGCGCAGCCGGAACGATTCGGGGTCCTTGTACCGGGCCTCTGCCAGCAGTTCGGCCGCGTCGGCGGCGCGTCCCTCGACGAGCAGCACGAGGACCCGCTCGGCGGGATCGGTGGATGCCTGGAGCGCGGCGGCGCACGTCTCTTCGCTGGTGATTTCAGGAAGCAGCGATTCCGGGTTGACCCGGATCCCCGGGAATCCGCCGTCGGGCCATTCGGTCGTTCCGCTCTGGTCGTCGCGCATCAGGAAGCAATCTCCTGGTAGGCGGCGAAGAGCAGGGAGGTATCGGGCACGTCCAGGATCCCCGGCTTGGCGATTCCGTCGAGGACCACGAAGCGGAGCAGGTCGCCGCGGGACTTCTTGTCGCGGCGCATGCCGTCCAGGAGGCCCTGCCAGCGGTCGCGCCGGTAGGTCACGGGCAGCCCGAGGGATTCGAGGATGCTGCGGTGCCGGTCGGCGTCGGCGTCGCTGAGCCGGCCCACGCTGCGGGCCAGTTCGGCCGCGAACATCATGCCCACCGAGACGGCAGCGCCGTGCCGCCAGGAGTAGCGTTCCACGAGTTCGATGGCATGACCCAGGGTGTGGCCGTAGTTCAGGATTTCCCGGAGTCCGGATTCCTTGAGGTCCTCCGAAACGACGCGGGCCTTGACGGCGATGGCGCGCTCGATCAGCTCGCGCAGCACGTCGGAGCCCGGATCCGTGACGGCGTCCGGATCCTTCTCCACGAGGTCCAGGATGGCGGGATCGGCGATGAAGCCGCACTTGATGACCTCGGCCATGCCGGAGATGATCTCGTTCCGGGGCAGGGTCTTCAGCGTGTCCAGGTCCGTGAGGACGGCCGCGGGCGGGTGGAAGGAACCAACCAGGTTCTTGCCCTCGGCCGTGTTGATCCCGGTCTTTCCGCCCACGGCGGCGTCCACCATGCCGAGGAGGCTGGTGGGCATGTGGATGACCTTGACGCCGCGCAGCCAGGTGGCGGCCACGAAGCCCGCGAGGTCGGTGACAGCGCCACCGCCGACGGACACCACGGCATCGGAGCGGGTGAAATCGTTCTGACCCAGGACCTGCCAGCAGAACGCGGCAACCTGGATGTGCTTGCCTTCCTCGGCGTCGGGGATTTCCGCGGTGACGGCGGTGAAACCGGCGGCGGCCAGTTCATCCCGGACGGTGTCGCCGGTGAGCCGGAGGGCCCGTGGATGGATGACGAGGACGCGGCGGACGCGCTCCCCCAGCAGTCCCGGCAGGGTGCCGAGCAGGCCGCGGCCAACTACGACGTCGTAGTTGTCCCCGGCCGACTGGCCGGTGACCTTGATGACGGTTGATTCGCTCACTTTTCAACTTCCTGTTTCGCGGCAGCACTTCCGTTGGCTGCCGTCGTCGCGGTTTTGTTGATCTCGCGGGTATTGGTTTCGTGCGGCCCGCCGGCGGCGAAATCGCACAGTGCCGCCTCCAGCTTCAGGCCCAGCTGCGGCACGGTTCCCTGCCGGACATCCAGCACGATGTCCGCGAGGCGTTCATAGACCGGCTTACGGGTGGCAAACAGCGCCTCCCAGCGCCGGATGCCGTCCCCGGCCAGCAGCGGCCGGCCGGAGTTCTTGGCAATCCGGGCGGCGACGGTATCGGCGTCGCACTCCAGGTAGACCACCGTGCACCGCTCGAGCAGCTGCTGCGTGCCGGAGTCCAGGACCGAGCCGCCGCCCAGGGAAACGACGGTGGCGGTGCCGGCCGCGGCCTCGATGATGCGCGCAACTGTCCTGGCTTCGATCTCCCGGAAAGCACGCTCACCGCGGCCGGCGAAGATATCCGCAATGGACCCGTGGCCCTCCACGATGACCGCGTCGGTGTCCACGAACGGGGCGTCCAGCTGTTGCGCAAGCTGCTGCCCGATCGCCGACTTGCCGACCGCCATGGGCCCAATGAGCACAATGGGCCGGTCCCCTGCGGCGCAGGGTGTATTGCTCCGGGGCACTAGAGTCCGATCGTATCCAGCGACGCCGGAATGCTCTCGAGGTAGCCCTTGATGTTGCGGGCAGTCTCGGCCACGGAGTCGCCGCCGAACTTTTCGGTCACGGCCTCGGCCAGGACCAGCGCAACCATGGCCTCGGCCACCACGCCGGCAGCCGGCACCGCACAGACGTCCGAGCGCTGGTGGTGGGCCTTGGCCGCTTCACCGGTGCTGATGTCGATGGTCTTCAGGGCGCGCGGCACGGTGGCGATGGGCTTCATGGCGGCCCGGACACGCAGGACGTCGCCGATGCTCATGCCGCCTTCGATGCCGCCGGCGCGGTTGCTGGTGCGGATGATCCTGCCGTCAGCGTCCTTGACGATCTCGTCGTGGGCGGCTGACCCGCGGCGTGCGGCGGTGAGGAAACCGTCGCCCACCTCAACGCCCTTGATGGCCTGGATGCCCATGAGGGCGGCGGCCAGGCGGGAGTCCAGGCGGCGGTCCCAGTGGACGTAGCTGCCGAGTCCCGGGGGCAGGCCGTAGGCGAGCACCTCCACCACGCCGCCGAGGGTTTCGCCTTCCTTGTGGGCGGCGTCCACCTCGGCAACCATGGCGTCGGACGTTTCGCGGTCGAAGCAGCGCAGCGGGTCGGCGTCGAGCGCGATCACGTTGTCCGGCAGCGGCAGCGGACGGCCCTCGGGAACGGTCACGCTGGCGATGGACACGGTGTGGCTGACCAGCTCAATCCCCAGGTGCTTCAGGAACTGGGCGGCAACGGTGCCCATGGCAACACGCGTGGCGGTTTCGCGGGCGCTGGCGCGTTCCAGCACGGGACGGGCCTCGTCGAAGCCGTACTTCTGCATGCCGGTGAAGTCGGCGTGTCCGGGGCGCGGCCGGGTCAGCGGGGCGTTGCGGGCCTGACCTTCGAGTTCCTCGGGGGCCACCGGATCGGCCGACATGATCTGTTCCCACTTGGGCCATTCGGTGTTGCCCACCTGGATGGCGACGGGCCCGCCCTGGGTGATGCCGTGGCGGACACCGCCGAGGATCGTGACGACGTCCTGCTCAAACTTCATCCGTGCCCCGCGGCCGTAGCCGAGCCGGCGGCGGGCAAGGGCATCGGCGATCTGCCCGCTGGTGAGTTCAACACCTGCGGGGACGCCTTCAATAATTCCGACCAGTGCCGGGCCATGGGATTCACCGGCGGTCAACCAACGCAACATAAAAACCATCCTGCCATGTCTGGCGGTCAGGACACCCGCCGGGGTGCCCCGACTGCGTCGCACATCACATCTATGACTTCGGCACTTGCGGCCTCTGCCAGGCCGGTGAAATGGCGGACCTGCTCCACCGCCTGGTAGAGCAGCATTTCAAGGCCGGGGACCACTGTTCCGCCGCCGGCGTGCCAGGCGGCGGCGATTTTGCTGGGCCAGGGGTCGTAGGCAACGTCCAGCAGGACGCCGTCAGTGCGCCGTCCCAGGGCCGCCAGCTCTGCGGCCATTCCGTCGGCCGCCCGGGGCGGCAGTGTGGAGATTACGACGCCGGCACCGGCCATCGCTTCGACCGCACCATCGAGGGAATTGACGGTGATGTCCATGCCGAGTCCGCCGGCTGCGGCCCTGGCTTCTTCAGCCCGGGCAGTGTTCCGGACGTACAGGTCCACGGACATCGCACCAAGCTCCTGCAGGGCTGCCACTGCCGCGGCGGCGGTTCCGCCGCCGCCGAGAATGACGCCCGAGGAGCCGTCGGCCGCGCCGGCGTTGCGGAGGGCGTTAACGATCCCCGCAACGTCGGTGTTGTAGCCGACGCGCCGGGCGGCTTCCCCTGCGCCTTCGAACACCACGGTGTTGATGACGCCCAGGACCCGGGCCACGCCACGGACCTCGTCCACCTCGCTGACCATGGCCTTCTTCAGCGGCATGGTGACGGACAGTCCCCGCCAGCCGGGCTCGGCACGGACCGAGTCCATGAACGCCGGAAGTGACTCCTCGGTCACGTCGATGGCGGTGTAGCCAATGTCCGCTCCGAGCCGCGCATAAGCGGCAAGGTGCAGCGCCGGTGACTTCGAATGGCCGATGGGGTGCCCCAGGACGGCCGCCCGCAGGCTCATACGCAACGGCCCGGGTTGGCCTCACACCAGGCGTTGTACTGCTCGACGTAGCCGTTGTGCTCGGCCAGCGTCTTGGAGAACTTCGTCTCCTTGGTGTCGAGGTTGATGGTCACCCAGTACAGGTAGTCGTTCTTGTTGGGCTTCGCCGCGGCATCGATGGCGGTCTTGCCGGGCGAACCGATGGGCCCGGCGGGCAGCCCCTGGATGGCATAGGTGTTGTACGGGTTGGACTTGTCGGCCTTTTCGGCCTCGTCGATGTGGAAGGTCTTCTTGCCCAGGCCGTAGGTGACGGTGGCGTCGGACTGGATCAGGCCGTTGGTCTCCGTGTTGGTGGGTTTCAGGCGGTTGTAGATGGCGCCTGCCACGTCCTTGTACTCGGCCTGGCCGCCCTCTGCCTGCACGATGCTGGCGACGGTCACGACGTCGTACTGCTTGGCGGCATCCGTGACGCCCTGTGCCTTCAGTTCGTCCTGGGTGGCTTTGACCAGTTTGGTGAGGATCTCCTTGGCGGTGGATCCCAGCGGGAAGCGGTACTCACCCGGGGACAGGAACCCTTCCAGGTTCTTCGCCTTGGACGTAAGCCCGAACTGCTGGGGCGAATCACTGAGTGCCTTCAGCTGGGCCAGCGACAGCCCGGAGCCCTCCGAGATCGCCTGCAGCGATTCATCGATCCGCAGGCCCGCGCTGAGGGCGAAGTACATGACCTTCGCCTGGCCCTCGTTGAGGAGCACGGAGACGGCGTCGGAGTTCTTCATTTCCTGCTTGAACTCGTACTCCCCCGGGTTGAGGGTGCCGCCGGACGCGGTCAGGGCTGCCATGAAGGTTTCGGAGTTGGCCACGACCTTCGCGTCCTCGAGCTTGGCCGCGACGGACACCGGACCTTCACCCGGAACAACCGATACCTTGACCTGGCCGGTACCGGGGCCGGGATAGTCGGCCGGCTTGTCGTTCCCCAGCAGCGGCTTCAGGAACTGGGCGCCGACGACGGTTGCGGTGACGAAGAGCGCAAGGGTCAGCAGGAGCGCCACGAGGCGGCGCCGGCGCCGGACCTTCTTGGAGGGCCGTGCCACCGTGGCTGCCGTTTCGGCGCCGGCCAGGAGCTGGTGCCCCACGGCCTGCTGCTCGTAGTGCTCATGGTCCTCGTAGGTCTCGTGACTTACTGCGCCATGGTGCACGTCATAGTGGTGGCCATCCTGGTGGATGTCCGGGTGGACATCGTCGTGATGGATGTCCTCCGGGTGGCCGTTCGCAAATTCCGCAAAGTGCGGCGCGTCCTCTGGCTGGGCGCCGTGAACCTCGGGCGCCGTATCCATATCTGCAGGGTCCCCATGCACAGGGTCTCCGTGCACAGCGTGCTCGTTCACCGCTGCGTCGGCGTGTTCGGCGGGGTCGTGGATGGTTGGCGGAACCGGCGGAGCGTCGGGAACCTCGTCGGCCGGAAGCGGCTGGGCCGCCGGAACGTCGGCCGGAGGTGTGGCTGTTGCCGCCGTCCGGGGGCTGTCAGGACCGGAAGCCGCAGCCGATGACCCGGTCCGCTGTGCGGCGCCGACGCCAGCGTGCATCTCCTCACCGGACTCGTAGGCCTGCTCGGGCACGGCATCGCCGGACTCGGCGGTGATGGCCTTCTCGCGGGCGCGGATCTCCTTGCGTGTCAGGGGCCGTCCGGCGTCCGCGAAGGCGTCGCCGGAGGAGTCGTCACTGTTGACCGGGCTCACTGTAGCTGTCCATCCTCTGAAGATCGTGTTTCCTTTTCCGGGTCAGGCCGTTCAGCAGTATCTGCGGTGGCGTGTCCGGGCAGCCCCGTACGGGGAAGCGCGCGCACACGGCTCCCCACATCCGTTCCCCTGGCTTTTTGCATATCGATGGCGTGCTGCAATATTCCTGCAGCCGCAACCTGATCCACCACTTTACGGTGATTTTTGCTGCTCATGCCAGCTTCGTGAAGGTTGCGGTGGGCCGTGACGGTGCTGAGCCGTTCGTCAACGAGGTGCACCGGGACGTCCGAACCTGTGCGGTCCAGTTCGTCAGCGAGCAGCTGGGCGTACTCTGTGGCCATGCGGGCTGAGGCGTGTTCCTCGCCCTTCATGGTCCGTGGCAGGCCCACGAAAATCTGCACGGCCCCCCGGTCTGCCGCCAGGGCGGCAATGACCCTGACGTCCGAATTCTTCTTGGCATTACGGTCCAGCGTCTTCAGCGGTGTGGCGAGGATCTCGTCCCGGTCACAAATGGCGACGCCGACGCGGACAGTCCCCACGTCCACCCCCAGTTTGATGCCCCGGGGGTGGATGTGCGGCTCAGCGGAAGAAGTCACGGCTGGTTAGCGCCTGGTGACAGCATCGACGACGGCGGTCAGCGCGGCGCCGACCTTGGCGGCGTCGGTCCCGCCGCCCTGGGCCACGTCATCCTTGCCGCCACCGCCGCCGCCGAGGATTCCGGCGGCGAGCCGGACCAGGGCACCGGCCTTCACGCCGGCTTCACGGGCGGCTTCGTTGGTGGCCACCAGGATGACCGGGCGGTCATTGCTGACGCCGGCCACGGCAACCGTGGAGGCTTCGGATCCCAGCCGGTTGCGGAGGTCCAGGGCGAGACCGCGGATGTCGTCGGCGCCGCTGACCTGGCCGGCGTCGTGCGCGATGACCCGGACGCCGGCGGCGTCCACGGCGGTTCCGGCGAGCTGGGCGGCGGCAGCGGCGAGCTGTTCCTTGCGGAGCCGGTCGAGTTCCTTTTCGGTGGCCTTCAGCTTGGTGAGGGTCGCGGAGATGCGGTCAGCCAGCTGCCCCGAAGGCACCTTGAGCATTTCGGTGAGTTCGGTCACCAGGGCCCGTTCGGCGGCCAGGTGCCGGAAGGCATCCATGCCGACGAACGCCTCGACGCGGCGGTTTCCCGACCCGACGGACTGCTCGCCGAGCAGGGACAGGCTGCCAATGAGGGAGGTGTTGGACACGTGAGTGCCGCCGCACAGCTCGCGGGACCACGCGCCGTCGATCTCCACAACCCGGACTTCGCTGCCGTAGTTTTCGCCGAACAGCGCCATGGCGCCGAGGGCCTTGGCCTCGGCGAGGCCCATGACCTTGGTGTCCACGTGGAAGTTGTTCCGGATGGCGAGGTTGGAGACTTCCTCGATCTCGGACTTCGTGGCGGCGCTCAGTCCTTCACCCCAGGCGAAGTCGAAGCGCAGGTAGCCGGCCTTGTTGAACGAACCGCGCTGGGTGGCCTGCGGGCCGAGGATCTGGTGCAGCGCGGCGTGCACGATGTGCGTTCCGGTGTGCGCCTGCTCGGCAGCGTGGCGCCGTTCGCGGTCCACCGCAGCGCGGACCAGCGCGTCGGAAGCGATCTCGCCTTCGCGGACGATGGCCTTGTGCACGCTCAAGCCCTTGATCGGACGCTGGACGTCCAGGACCTCGACGACGAAGCCGTCGCCGGTGATCAGGCCGGTGTCGGCTGCCTGGCCGCCGGCCTCGGCGTAGAACGGGGTCTCGGAGAGGACCAGTTCGATCTCGTCGCCGGTGGCTGCCTGGGACACCTTGCTGCCGCCGCTGAGGATGCCGCGGACACGGGACTCGCCCTCGAGGTCGGTGTAGCCGGTGAAGATGGTTTCGCCTTCTGCCAGCAGTTCCTGGAAGGCGGAGAGGTCGGCGTGCCCGCCCTTCTTGCCCTTGGCGTCCGCCTGGGCGCGCTGCCGCTGTTCGAGCATGAGCTTGCGGAACTCGGGCTCGTCCACCTTCAGCCCGGCTTCCTCGGCCATTTCGAGCGTCAGGTCGATCGGGAAGCCGTAGGTGTCGTGCAGGGTGAACGCGTCGGCGCCCGAGAGGGGACGGCCGGCGGCCTTGGATTCGTTGACGGCGTCCTCGAGGCGGGCCGTGCCGGAGGCGATGGTGCGCAGGAACGCCTTTTCTTCGGCGTAGGCGATCCGGCTGATGCGGTCGAAGTCCGTGTCCACGATGGGGTACACGCCCTTCATGGCGTCGCGCGAGGCGGGCAGCAGGTCCGGCAGGCAGGCCTGTTCCACGCCGAGCAGGCGCATGGAGCGGACTGCACGGCGGATGAGGCGGCGCAGCACGTAGCCGCGGCCTTCGTTGGAGGGCGTGACGCCGTCGGCGATGAGCATCAGGGCCGAGCGGATGTGGTCACCGACCACGCGCATGCGGACGTCATCGGTGTGGTGCGGATCGTCCTCGGTCTCGGCGGAGGTGTATTCCTTGCCGGACAGCTTGGACGCCATGTCGATCACAGGGCGGACCTGGTCGGTCTCGTACATGTTCTCGACACCCTGCAGGATCATGGCAAGGCGTTCCATGCCCAGGCCGGTGTCGATGTTCTTCTTGGGCAGTTCGCCCATAATGTCGAACTCGACCTTCGAGCGGACGTTGTCGATCTGGTACTGCATGAACACGAGGTTCCAGATCTCCACGTAGCGGTTCTCGTCGGCGATGGGCCCGCCCTCGGCGCCATAGGCGGGGCCGCGGTCGTAGTAGATCTCCGAGCAGGGGCCGGCCGGGCCGGGCTGGCCGGTGGACCAGTAGTTGTCCGACTTGCCCATGCGCTGGATGCGTTCAGCGGGCACTCCGGTGTTCTTGAGCCAGAGTTCCTCGGCTTCGTCGTCCTCTTCGTAGACCGTCACCCACAGCAGCTCCGGCGGAAGTCCGTACCCGCCGTCGTCAACGCCCGTGGTGAGCAGCTCCCACGCGAACTTGATGGCGTCTTCCTTGAAGTAGTCCCCGAAGGAGAAGTTGCCGCACATCTGGAAGAAGGTGCCGTGCCGGGCGGTCTTGCCCACTTCCTCGATATCACCGGTGCGGATGCACTTCTGGACGCTGGTGGCCCGGGTGTAGGGCGGTTCCTCGCGCGCGGTCAGGTACGGGATGAACGGAACCATGCCGGCAACCGTGAACAGCAGGGAGGGGTCGCTTGAGACCAGCGATGCGGAGGGAACCGCCGTGTGGCCTTTGCTGACGAAAAAATCCACCCAGCGCTTTGTGATCTCCTGCGACTTCATGAGCTGATTACTTACCCTTCTTGGTTCACGCATGCTGGCGCGTGACGGTTTGATTCAGAGGCAGTCCCGGCGTTTGTGGGCACTGCAGGTTTTAATTCTCGCGCGTTTAGCGGCGGACGACGTCCTGGGATTCGACACCCAGCGCGCTGCGCAGGTCCGTTTCCCGTTCACGCATGCCGGCGCGGACGGCGTCGGCGAAGTCGTACACGCCGTCGGCGAGCCGGCCCACGGCCCGGTTCAGGCCTTCGGGTCCCAGCGCTGACCGCGCCTCGGTGACCTTGCGGAAGGCGATGACCCCAATGGCCACGCCGATTCCCATCCAGACAAGTCGTTTCATATCAGTTCTCCGGGTGGGCTTAGCGGCTGCGGCGGCCGGTGGCGGGCTTCTTGCGGGTGGCGAACGCGGAACGGACGCCGTAGCTGAACGCGGCCACCTTAATCAGGGGCGAACCTACAGTGGCGGCCACGAGGGAGGACAGCGCCGAGATGTTGGCCGAGGCATCCGAAACGTTGGAGGCGATGCCGTCCACTTTCTTGAGCTGCTGGTTGGTGGTGGAGACCGTTGCGGTGACCTCGTCCATGAGCGGGGTGGCGCCGTCACTGATGGAGCGGATGGATGTCCGCACTTCGTCGAACACCCGCCCCAGCTTGAGAATGGGCACAGCCAGCAACAGGACCAGGAGCGCAAATACCCCGGCCGCGATCAGGCCGGCAATATCGCCACCAGACATAGACGTTCATCTCCTTGAAACTCCGTGGAACTGTACCGGGCGTGCGGCGGCCGACGTGCTGCAGCCGCAAATGTCCCCCCAGTACCTTACATACAAAGCCCAGTACCTTACCTAAAGCTCAGTACCTTACATACAAAGAAGCCCGCGGCGCTTGCCACGGGCTTCTTTGGATACGCTGCCGGAATTTAGCGTGCGTAGAATTCGACGACGAGCTGCTCTTCGCAGGTCACGGGGACCTCGGAGCGCTTCGGGCGGCGAACCAGGCGGGCCTGCAGGGCGTCCAGCTTGACGTCCAGGTAGGCCGGAACCTGGGGCAGGACGTCGCGGTGCGCGCCGGCTGCTGCAACCTGGAACGGAGGCATGGTTTCGCTGCGGCTGTGAACGTGGACCAGCTGGCCCTCGCCGACGCGGAAGGACGGGCGGTCAACGCGGATGCCGTCAACCAGGATGTGGCGGTGCACAACCAGCTGGCGGGCCTGTGCGATGGTGCGGGCGAAGCCGGCACGCAGCACGAGGGCGTCGAGGCGCATTTCGAGCAGTTCGATGAGGTTTTCACCGGTCAGGCCCTTGGTGCGGCGTGCTTCTTCGAAGGCACGGGTCATCTGGGCTTCGCGGATGCCGTACTGGGCGCGCAGACGCTGCTTTTCGCGCAGACGTACGGCGTAGTCGGAGTCCTGCTTCTTGCGGGCGCGGCCATGCTCACCGGGGCCGTACGGGCGGCGCTCCATGTACTTGGCGGCCTTGGGAGTCAGAGCGATGCCGAGGGACCGCGAGAGGCGGGCCTGACGGCGAGCACGAGTGTTGTTAGCCACTTGTGTCCTTCCAATATCTGCGGCGTGTCAGTGTTACTGGCCTCCATCATGGAGAGCATCGGCCAACCGCTGCCTTTTGCTACTGGGCACAGGGCACAGCTCCGTCGAACTAGAATTCGGTGGATTGTGCGTCCGTGCCTTGCCAGACAAACATCCATCCTACCACGGCGGTCACTTCCCCCGGACGATCTTCCGCAGCCGTTCGAGCCGGACGGCAATGTCCCGCTCCGCGCCGTTGGCGGTGGGCTCGTAGTAGTCACGGCCCACGAGGTCGTCCGGCGGATACTGCTGGGCGGCCACCGAGTGCGGGGCATCGTGGGCGTACTTGTAGCCCACTCCGTGGCCCAGCTGCTTGGACCCGGGATAGTGCGAGTCGCGCAGGTGCGCGGGGATCCCGTTGCCCAGCCCCGCCCGCACATCCGCGACGGCCTTGTTGATGCCCATGTACGCCGCATTCGACTTGGGCGCCGTGGCCAGGTGGACCACGGCTTCGGCGAGCACGATGCGGCCCTCCGGCATTCCGATGAGCTGCACGGCCTGCGCCGCGGCCACCGCGGTCTGCAGCGCCGTCGGATCCGCCATGCCCACGTCCTCCGCGGCCGAAATCACGATGCGCCGGGCCACGAAGCGCGGGTCCTCCCCCGCCTCCAGCATCCGTGCGAGGTAGTGCAGTGCCGCGTCCACGTCGGACCCCCGGATGGACTTGATGAACGCGCTGGCCACGTCGTAGTGCTGGTCGCCGGCGCGGTCGTAGCGGACGGCTGCGGCGTCCAGGGCACGCTCGGTGTGCCGCAGCCCTACGGTGACCGGGTCAGTGGTGACGGTCTGGCCTGCGCCCTTATCAACTGTGCCGTCCGCGTCAGTGTCACCCTCCGCGTCAGTGTCACCCTCCGCCTCAGTGTCACCCTGCGGCGCACCGGAACTTTCGACGTCGTCCGCGTCACCGAACGCGACGCCGGCGGCGGCTTCCAGCGCCGTCAGCGCACGGCGGGCGTCGCCGCCGGACAGCCGCACGAGGTGTTCCAGGGCCTCGTCGCTGAGCCGGACGTTGCCGTTGAGCCCGCGGGGATCCTTGACGGCCCGCACCAGCAGGCCCTCGACGTCCGCGTCGGTGAGCGGCTTGAGCGTCAGGAGCAGGGAGCGGGACAGCAGCGGCGAGACCACCGAAAACGACGGATTTTCCGTGGTTGCCGCCACCAGAACCACCCAGCCCTTTTCGACGCCGGGCAGCAGGGCGTCCTGCTGTGCCTTGTTGAAGCGGTGGATCTCGTCGAGGAAGAGGACGGTGGTGGTCTTGTACAGGTCACGCGCGGTCAGGGCGTCGTCCATGACGCGGCGGACGTCCTTGACCCCGGAGGTGATGGCGGAGAGCTCCACGAACTTGCGCCCCGGCCCGCGTGCGATGACGTGGGCCAGGGTGGTTTTCCCGGTGCCCGGCGGCCCCCAGAGGATCAGTGAGCTGGGGCCGGCCGGACCGGCGGCGTCGGCACCTGCCGCCAGCTGCCGCAGCGGGGATCCCTGGCCCAGCAGGTGCTGCTGCCCCACCACCTCGTCCAGCGTGCGGGGACGCATCCGGACGGCCAGCGGGCTGCGCGGCTGCGTAGAACGGGCCTGCGCTGACCGCGACTGCCCGGAATCAGAGGCGTCGCCGTCGTTCCCGTCGTCGCTGTCCTGTGCCGCCGAACCAAAGAGATCATCCACATAGATAGGCTACTTCTAGATTCAAGACGAAAAATCCGGCCACGAAAGCAGGGAAGGACGCAATGCCAGGCAGCGGTCCGACGCAGGGACGTGCGGCGTCCACCAGGACGGCGTTCGTTCCCGGCCAGCGGCTGGCCGGCTGGGCTGAACGGTTCGCTGCCGGCCACGGTGACCTTGAATACGAGGATCACGACGACGGCGTGCGGCTGGCCGCCGCGGACGGCGCCACCGCCCTGCTGGTGGCGCCGTGGCCCGACGACGGCCGGCCCGGGCGGGGAGGCGGCCTCGTGGAACGGCTGGCTTCGCTGGCGTCCCAGCCGCGCAGGGTGGGCCTGCTCCTGATCCGCCGAGGAGGATACGGTGTGGCCGTCGTTAGCGAGGGGATCGTCCTCGCCGCCAAGACGGGTTCCAAATACGTGCAGTCCCGCACCGCCGCCGGCGGCCAGTCGCAGCAGCGGTTCGCCCGCCGCCGCGCCAACCAGGCAGACGCGATGGTGGAGGCGGTGGCGGAGCAGGCGCGGCTCGTGTTTGCCGGCCAGGCCTTCGAGTACATCCTCCCGGGCGGCGACCGCGCCCTGGCCGACGAAGTCCTGGCACTGCCCGCCCTGAAGCCCTGGGCAGGGCTGCCGCGCCTGGCCTACCTCGATGTTCCCGATCCGCGGGCGGCTGTCCTGAAGAAGGCCGCGGCGGACGCCTGCGCGGTACGGGTGACGGTGACGGACCCGCCCACTTAGTGCAGCTGCCGGCCGCCGATTCGATGGTTCCCTGCCCACAAGACGTTGCGGAACGTCGAGTGGGCACGGAACCGTCGAAACGGAGCGGCGCGGCCTACTCCTCGGGTGCCAGCGTCACCGTGACCCCGTTGAGGTCCCGGCTGAATCCCACCTGGCAGGAGAGCCGCGAGCCGCATTCCCGGTAGCCCTCGGCCTCCGCGAGCAGCTCGAGTTCGTCCTCGCTGCGTTCCGCCAGGGTGTCGAAGACCTCCTGCGCCAGGAACACATGGCAGGTGGCACAGGAGGCGGTGCCGCCGCACGATGCCAGCACGGGCAGGTCGTTGTCCCGCAGGGCCTCCATCATGCTCTGGTCCGGCTCCCATTCAAGGTCATGGGTGGCGCCTTCGCGGTCGACGACGGTCAGTGTGTTGCTGGTCATGCTGGTGTTGGTCATGTCAGGTTCCTTAGGATCGGGCTGCTGCGAGGTCAGCGTCGGAGTGCTTGGGGGTGCCGGAAACGGCTTCGGCGAGAGGGATGTCGGAGTCAGCGGCCAGTCGCGGGTCGATCCGGGCCCCTTCGGCGATCAGCCGTTTGGCCGTGCGGAAATCGGCCAGGTTGGCGATGGTGTCGACGGCGGCCAGCCGGCCGTCGCGGAGGTAGACCACCGAGAATTTTCCGATGGAGGGTTCGCCGCGGACGATCACCTGATCCGCGGGATGACGGACGCCTGCGGTCTGCAGCCTGACACCGTGCTGGACGGTCCAGAACCAGGGAATTTCCGGTTCAGCGGCCGCCTGGCCGGTGACGTGCGCCGCCACCCGGTCTGCCTGTGCCAGTGCGTTCTGGATGCACTCGAGCCGCTGGCTGGCGCCGTCGATGGGACTGGTGAACCGTGTGACGTCGCCGCTGGCGTAGATCGCAGGATCGGAGGTCCGGCCGTCGCCGTCCACGAGGATGCCGTCCCGGCAGTCGAGGCCGGCGTCCGCAGCCAGCTCCTGGTTGGGCAGGACGCCGATGCCGGCGAGGACGACGTCGGCAGGAAAGACGGTGCCGTCGGCGACGGTCACGCGTTCGGCCCGTTGTCCGCCGTCGATCGACGTGACCGCGGCGCCGAAGACGAACCGGACCCCGTGCCGCCCGTGGAGCTGTTCGAAGTGGTGCGATACGTGGGCTGAGGTTACCCGGCTCATCACGCGGTCCTGGAATTCGAGCACTGTCACCTCACAGCCCGTCGCGGCCGCGGCTGCGGCCACTTCCAGTCCGATGTATCCGGCGCCGATGATGGCCACCCGGGCTCCCGGGACCAGCAGCCGCTTGAGTTCGAGCGCGTCATCCCGGGTCCGCAGGGATCTGACGCCGGGAAGACCGGCACCCGGCACCGTGAGGGGCCGCGCCCGTGAACCCGTGGCGATGACAAGCCGGTGGTAGGCCTGCCGCGTCCCGTCGGAAAGCAGCACTGTCCGGGCGCCCCTGTCGATGGACTCCGCAGAGACGCCGGCGAGCCTGACGATGCCCTTGTCCGCATAGAACTTGTCCTTGCGGAGCACGGATGACTCGTTGGGGGCGCCGTCCTTCAGGAGTTCCTTGGAAAGCGGCGGCCGTTCGTAGGGCAGTCCGCTCTCCCCCTCGATGAGCAGAATGCCGCCTTCCCAGCCGCGGGTACGGAGCCCGGCGGCGACAGCGACGCCGGAGTGACCCGAGCCGACGATGACCACCGGGTCTGTGGTCTCGGTGCTCCATTCATCGTTATGCATCGGCCTGCTCCAGCCTCACGTGGAGGCGCTCCGGGCCCGAGTTGGTCAGGTTGTTGCCGCGCACGTACTCGATGGGTTTGGCCGGATCCAGCGTGAGCGACCCCAGCTTTTCCGCGAGGAGCCTCACTGTCACCAGGACCTCTAGCCTCGCAAGGGGCGCACCGAGGCAGCTGTGGACCCCGTGCCCGAAGCCCAGGTGGCCGTCGGTGTTGCGGTCGATGTCGAAGCGCTCGCCGTCGGGGTACTTGCTGCTGTCCCGGTTCGCTGCGGCGGGGAGCAGTCGGACAATGGCGCCGGCAGGAATCGTCACGCCGGCAACCTCCACCTCCGCCGTGGTGATCCGACTGGCCCGCTGGACGGTGCCGCGGTAGCGGGCCAGTTCCTCGACGAAGAGGTTCGCGTCGTCCGGGTTCCGGCGGATCCTCTCCAGCAGCTCCGGCTGCTCGCTGAAGACCCGGAACGCGTTGGCCAGCAGGATGGTGGTGGTGTCATGGCCGGCGACGAAGACGAAAGCGCAGAGCTCCTTGGCTTCCTTCTCGCTGAGCTGGCCTGCCTTCCACATCCGGGCGATGTGCCCCCCAACGGAGTCGCTCTCCTCGCGGTACAGGCGCTCCATGGTGGCTTTGAGGTAGGCGAAGAACTCGAAGGTGCTCTGCTCGTCGGTGCCCGTGCCCTGGGCGTTGCGGGCCAGCCGGCCGAAGTAGCTGAAGGTCTCATCGGACCAAAACTTCATCTTCTCGAAGTCCTCGGCAGGAACGTCCAGCAGGGCGCTGATGGTGGACATGCTCAGCGGGATGGCGTAGTCATCCACGGCGTCCCCGCCGCCAGCGGCGAGCATGGGCGCCAGGTACTTTTCCGCGTTCTCCCGCACCCGGTCCTCAAAGCGCGCGATGGCCTTGGGGGTGAAGGCCTGCGCCACCACTTGGCGGAGCCTTGTGTGGTTGGGGGCGTCGAACAGCGTCAGGAACGTCAGCGGGACCGGGTCCACAACCTGCGAGGAGAAGACTTTCGGTGCCCGCATGGCCCGGCGGACGTCGTCGTACCGGGAGATGAACCAGACATCGGACACGGGTGAATGGGCACGGAGCACCGGAGCGTTTTCCCGCATCCACTGGTAGTGGCGGTAGGGATCACCCTGGGTCCCGTCGTCGACCACCTTGAAGGGCGCCATGCCCGTGGGCCAGTCAAGTTCGTGCGAATACGGGGGAAGAGTTTCTGTCAGTGGGCAAGACATCATCGTCCTTCTTTCGGGTTGGCTTCGGCGCATTCCGATGTGATCCGCCTCTCACTCCACAGTGCGGGATCCGCCGCACCCGCCCCCACGGGTCTTCCGTTCATCGGTTGCGAAAGTCTGCCGCGTCTTCTGGAGCGGCGGATTTCAGCGCGCGGGAGATCCCGTGCGCAGCGGTCAGCAGGGCGGGGACGATCACCGGAACCGCCGCGTCCTGCCGCGGCACGATGGCGTTGAGCGCCGCAGCGACCGTGTTGCCCGGCCCGAAGACGGGCACGGCGATGCCCGTCCATTCCGTGACACCAATGCCGGGCAGAGCCACGTGGCCGCGCTGCCTGATATCCGCCAGGTGCCTCCGGATGAGGGCAGGGTCGGTGATGGTCTCGGAGGTCACGGGCGCTAACGGCTTCGAGAGTACCCCGGCCTGGAGCGCCGGCGGGGAGAAGGCCAGCAGCACCAGGCCGGACGACGCCGCGTGGATCGGCATCCGCTGGGCAATGTGGGCCGCGTCCAGGCTGGAATGCGGCGACGAGAGCCGTTCCACGTACAGCACGGTCCCGTGGTCCAGCACGGCCAGGGTGGTGTGCTGGTGGACGGCAGCCTGGACGTCCTCCATGAACGGCAGCGCCAGCTCGCGAAGGTTCAGGGCACGCGAACCCCGGGCAGCGAGTTCCCACATCCGCATCCCGGAGCACAGGTTCCCGTCCGGCAGCCGCTCAATCAGGCCGTGGAGGACCAGGTCATCGACGAGCCGGTGTGCCGTGGTCAGCGGGAGGCCGGCGCGGCGGGCAAGGCCGGAGAGAGTCATGGCCGGCAGGTTCCGGTCGAAGGCACTCATGAGCCGCACCACGCGGCTGATGACGGATTCCCCTGAGGAAGAGTTGGCCACGGCGGTCTCCGGCCCGGCGCCTAGCGGGCCGCTGCGCTGGCCGGGCGCGCCGCGGTCTGTGTCCCGATCCGCGCCGCGTTCCGCTCCGCGGCGAGCCTCGCGATGTCCCGTCCGGCCCGGTAGCCGAACACCAAAGCGGGCCCGATGTGGGACCCGTAGCCCGGGTAGCCGCCGCCGAACACGCTCACGGCCGCGGCGCCAACGGCAAGCAGCCCGGGGACCGCCGAGCCCTGCGCCGTGACCACCTCGGAGTGTTCGTTGACCCTGACGCCGGCGAAGGTGCCCAGGTCGCCCATCTGGATCTTCGCCGCGTAGTAGGGGCCCTTGCCCACCGGCGCGAGGTTGGGGTTCGGCTTGTGGTCCATGTCGCCGCGGAAGTTGTTGTAGAGGGTTGAGCCGCGGCCGAACGCCGGGTCCTCGCCGCGCTCGGCAGCCGGGTTGAATTCGGCGACGGTGGCTTCCAGGCCCGCTGCATCGACGCCGAGCTTCCCGGCCAGCTCAGCAAGGGTGTTCCCTCTGACCAGATACCCGGTCCGGTAAAAGTACCCGCGGGGCATCGGCCAGGGCTTGGCGTAGCCGATGCCGTATTTGTGCATCGTCTTGGCGTCACCGATTACGTAGCCGAAGGTCCTGCCCTCGTCCTTGTTGTGCTCGATCATGGCGCCGCCGAAGTCGTGGTAGCTCAGGGCCTCGTTGCCGAAGCGGTTTCCGTGGCGGTCGATAGCGATCAGCCCGGGCAGGCCGATCGCCCGCAGGTGCGGAAACAGCCGCTGTTCGCCGTTGAGGTACCTGAACACCGTCACCGGAGCCCAGGAGCCGACGCTGAACACGGAATCGTCGATGTATCCGCCGGCGCCCATGGCCAGCGTTGCGCCGTCTCCCCCGTGGCCCACGGTGGGCGTGAAGTGGTCGTCTCCGTCGGCGTCGTGCGGGAAGTATTGCTGCCGCAGTTCTTTGTTGCCGGAGAATCCGCCGGCGGCGAGGATGACACCGGCTCGCGCCGTGACGGTCACCGCGTGCTCTCCGCCGATGACCGCACCGGTGACGGTACCGTCGTCGTCCCTGGTGAGGGCCAGCGCCGGTGAGGACTTCCACAGCCGGACACCCAGGCCGTCGGCACTCTTGACCATGCGGGTCATCAGGGCGTTGCCGTTGGAGCGCAGGACCGGACGTTTGTAGCGGGCGGCATCGGTCCACGTGCGCAGCAGTTTCTTCGCGACATAGACGAAGGACCTGACCGACTGGTTCACGTGGAAGAACTCGTTGATGTCCGGCCCCACCTGCGGCATGTAGCCGAAGACTGTGTAGGAGCTCATGTACGGCTGCATCAGGAGCCGCTTGTCGCCGAGCACGCGTGCGTCCACGTCCCGCGGCAGGATCGCCCGCCCGGACAGCCTCGCCCCGGGCAGGTCCATCTGGTAGTCCGGGGCCTTCTCCGGGTAGGTGAACTTCACGTCCGTTTCGTTTTCGAAGAAGGAGATGGCCTCGGGCACAGTGTCCAGGAAGTGCCTGACTCCTGCCTCGTTGAACGTTTCAGGGGCCAGGTTCTTCAGGTAGGTCTCGGCGTCCTCGCGGGTGTCGCCCTGTGCCACGCCGTGCTTGTTGCCGGGGACCCAGGCCCAGCCCGCGGAAATAGCCGTGGTTCCACCGAAGTACTGTTCCTTTTCCGCCACGATCACGCTCAATCCCTGCGCAGCGGCCTTCAATGCTGAGGCCATCCCGGCCACGCCCGATCCGATGACGAGGACGTCACAGACCGCCGTCTTAGCGGTTTCTGTCATGGTTCCTGCTCCGTTCTGCCCGCCTGCCACTGACGTTGCGGCGGGGGGCGTTGACTGACAAACCCCCAGTAGAGCCGGGAGCACGGCCGGGCGGGAGGAGGATTACCATTGAGCGGGAATCGACAGGAGGAACAGTGGCCAACTCCGCATCCGGCGAGTCGATCATCGGCCGTTTCGTGAGGATCGTCAGCGCCTTCGATGACCGGCACGCCGCCATGAGCGTCGCCGAGCTGGGGCGGCGCACCGGCCTGCCGGTGACCACCACGTACCGGCTGGTCAACGACCTGCTGCTCGAACGGCTGCTGGAACGCGAGCCCGGCGGGGACATCCATATCGGCACGCGCCTGTGGGAACTGGCTTCCCGCGGCTCCAAGATGCTGGGCCTGCGGGAAGCGGCCCTGCCGTTCATGGAGGACGTCCAGGCGGTGGTGCAGCACTCCACCACGCTGGGCATCCTCGATTCGGACGAGGTCCTGTACATCGAGCGGCTCGGCTCGGACAGGACCATCGTGGACATCACCAAGATCGCCGGCAGGCTGCCGGTCCATGCCACGTCCTCGGGCCTGGTGTTGCTGGCACACTCCCCCGCCGCGTACCAGGACGCTTTCCTGGCGCGGCCGCTCACGAAGTTCACCGAGACCACGCTGACCGAGCCGGCTGCGCTCCGGCGCCACCTGGCCGAGATCCGGCAGCGCGGCTTCGCTGCCATGCCCGGGGTGATCGTGCCGGAGTCCAGCGGCATCGCCGTGCCGGTGTTCGGCGCCGACAACACCGTCCGGGCCGCGCTCAGCGTGGTGGTGCCGCGCAACGAGGAGAACGCACCTGCCCGGGTGCCGGTCCTGATGGCCGCGGCGCGCGGGATCTCCCGCGCCCTGGGCTGGCGGGGCGAGCTGAAGGGCACTCTTCGCCAGAGTCACTGACCAAAGCCACTGAAAGCAGCTTTTGCCGTTCATCGGTAATCGTGTGGTTCCGCTCGCAGGTCCCCTGCAACGCTGACTGGGAAGCAGCGACGAGGCTGCAGGATCACGAGGAGCACCACATGAATCCCATCCAGAAACGAGTGGCCGGAAAGACCGCCATTGTCACCGGAGGCCGCGGAGACCTGGGCAGCGCCACCGCCGCCCTCCTTGCCGCACACGGCGCAAAGGTCGCCAGCCTGGACGTCGCCGGCATCCCCGCCGCCACCGCCCACCAAAACATCAATGAGTACGACGTCGACGTCACCAGTGAGGCCAGCGTCGCCGACGCCATCCGCCGGGTCCGCGACGAACTGGGCACGCCCGATATTCTCGTCAACGCCGCCGGCATCATCGGCCCGGCAGGAGCGTCCCATACCGCCTCGACTGCCGACTTCGACACGATCTTCAACGTCAACGTCAAGGGCGTATGGCTGATGACCAAGCACGTGGTCCCCGGCATGATCGAGAAGGGCACCGGCAGCATCGTCAACTTTTCCTCCATCCACGGCCTCACCGGCGGCCGGAACGTTCCGCTCTACCACGCAACCAAGGGCGCCGTGCGGCTCCTGAGCAAGTCGGACGCCGCGGCGTACGGCGGCTACGGCATCCGCGTCAACTCCATCCACCCCGGATCGATGAACACCAGGATGAGCCGCCGCTCAGCCGAGCAGTCGGACATCGGCCCCGAGGCCTACTACAAGCAGCTCGTGGGCTCCAACCCGCTGCCGCGCCAGGGCGAACCGGACGAGATCGCCTACGGCGTGCTCTACCTGGCCTCGGACGAGTCGCGCTTCACCACGGGTTCCGAGCTGGTCATCGACGGCGGCTACACGGCTGTCTGACGCCGCGCCCCCCTGACGCAGCCGCCAACAGCAGCAGCACCCATCATCTTCCTTTTGAAAGGCAACACCACATGAAATTTGTCAACGGCACCTTCGCGGACAGCTACGACGTCGTCGTCGTCGGCTCCGGTGCGGGAGCGCTCACCGCGGCGGCCACCGCCGCCCGCGCCGGCAAGTCCGTCGTCGTCCTCGAAAAGAGTGACCTCCTGGGCGGCACGTCGGCCGTGTCCGGTGGCATGCTGTGGGTGGCGGACAACCACCACGCACGGAAGGCCGGGATCACCGATTCCAAGGCAGCGGCCGCGGAGTATGTCCGGGCCGTCGCCCGCGGCAGGGGCCGGGAGGAACTGCTGGATGCTGCCCTGAACTACGGCGACCAGATGCTCCGCTTCGTCGAGGCGGAGTGCGGCGTGCGCTTCATCTTCCTGGACAACTTCCCCGACTACCGGCAGGACCTGCCCGGCGCCGTGACAGGCGGCCGCACGGTGGAGCCAGAGCTGTTCAACAGCGTCGAGGCCCTGGGCGGCCTCCGGGAGCACGTGCGCAGCGACGGCCGCGCGCCCTTCACCATGCAGGAATACGAGGAGTGGGGTGCCTTCACCAAGTTCCCCTGGGAGGACCTTGCCCGCCGCCAGGACGCAGGCCTGGTGGCCAAGGGCCAGGCCCTCGTCTCCATGCTGCTCGCCAGCGTGGTCCGCGACGGGGCGGCGCTCGTCACCGGAGCACGCGGGCACCGCCTGCTCACCGACGCCGGCCGGGTGACCGGCGTCGAACTCGAAACCGGCGAGACATTCCATGCCCGCGACGGCGTGGTGCTGGCGACCGGCGGCTTCGAATGGGACAAGGCACTGGCCGACTCGATGCTCGCTTCCCGGCTGTACACGATGTGTTCGCCGCCCTCGAACACCGGCGACGGGCTGCGGATGTCACAGCGCATCGGCGGCCAGACCCGCGGCACGCGCGAGGCCTGGTGGGCGCCGATGTCCGTCACCGGCGACACCCGCGACGGCCAGCCGGTGGGTACCCTGCTCCGGTTCGAACGGCAGGGCCCGGGATCCATTATGGTGAACCGCCACGGCCGCCGCTTCGCCAACGAGTCCCAGAACTACAACGACCTCGCCCGCAGCCTGCAGTCCTGGGACTCCGCCGCCAACCGCACGCTGAACACCCCGGCGCACGTGATCGTGGACCGCGGCTACCTGCAGCGCTACGGCATCCTGGCCCACCGCGCAGGCCAGCCGACGCCGGACTACCTGATCGAGGCGCCCACACTGGCTGAACTCGCCGCGAAGATCAACGTTCCTGCAGAGAACCTGGAAGCCACCGTGGCCCGCTTCAACGAATTCGCGGTCACGGGCGAGGACCCCGACTTCGGCCGCGGCGAAAGCGCCTATGACAAGTACTGGGGCGACGCCGACTGCCCGTGGCCGAACCCCTCGCTGGGTCCGCTCGAGTCCGGCCCGTTCTACGCGCTGGAGGTGGTGAACGGCGCCTTCGGCACCAACGGCGGCGTGGCCACCGACGGCTCAGCCCGCGTGCTGGACGTCGACAACCGCCCCATCCCGGGACTGTTCGCCGCCGGCAACACCACCGAAAACGCCTACGCAGCCGGCTACCCCGGCGCCGGTGCCACCCTCGGGCCCATCATGACCATGGGCTACCTCGCCGGCCGGACCCTCGCCGGCCAGTCCCCGGCCTATGTCCCGGCCTATGTTCCTGCCGCGCCGTCACCGGTGGCCGAGCTTGTGGAGGCCGGTGCCTGAGATGATCCGCCACACCGTGCTCTTCCAGTTCAAGCCCGACTTCCCGCCGGCGGACCGGCAGGCCTGGATTGACGGGCTCAACAACATGGCCGGAAAGATCCCAGGCATGCACAGCCTCAGCCACGGCCCGGACGTCCTGAACACCGAACGCTCCTTCGACTACGCCATCGTGGCCGACTTCGAAAGTGTTGAGGACATCGCCGTGTACAACACGCATCCGCTCCACGAGCCGCTGAAGGCGTACTCGTTCCCCAACAGCCGGCAGATCCTCGCGGTGGACTTCCACCTCCCGGAACACCACGCCGGCACCCATTGAGACAACGCAGTCTTAAGGAGATTCCCGTGACCACTACCCCATCACCGCAGGTTCCGCACGAGACCCCCGTTCAACGTAAGACGCCCCGCAAGGCCGCCCTGGCGTCCTTCCTCGGCAGCACGCTGGAGTACTACGACTTCTTCATCTACGGCACCGCGGCAGCCCTCGTGTTCCCCCACCTGTTCTTCCCCTCAGCGGACCCGGCCATCGGGCTGATCGGCGCCTTCGCCACCTTCGGCGTCGCGTATGTGGCGCGGCCTGTTGGCGGCCTGGTGATGGGCCACTTCGGCGACAAGCTGGGCCGCAAGAAGATCCTGCTGCTGACCCTCGGCATCATGGGCCTGGCGTCCCTCGGCATCGGTTTCCTGCCCACCTACGGCCAGCTCGGCGTCTGGGCCCCCATCCTGCTGGTGGCGGGCCGGCTGGCGCAGGGCTTCTCGGCCGGCGCGGAATCGGCGGGCGCGTCCACCCTGACGCTGGAACACTCGCCCGAGGGCCGGCGCGGGTTCTTCACCAGTTTCGTGATGACCGGGTATGCCTCCGGCATGGTGCTGGCCACCCTGGTCTTCATCCCCGTGACATCACTGCCCCGCGAGGCCATGTTGAGCTGGGGCTGGCGCATCCCGTTCTGGCTCTCCATCGTGGTGCTGGCCATCGCGTACTGGGTCCGCACGCACCTGGATGAAACCCCGGTCTTCGAGGAAGCCCAGGAACAGCGCCAGGTGGCCCCGATGCCCCTCAAGGAAGTACTCCGCTTCCAGGCCCCGGATGTGCTGCGGGTGGCGGGCATGTCCATCAT
This sequence comes from Arthrobacter sp. NPDC056493, assembly GCF_042795115.1. NCBI lineage: Bacteria > Bacillati > Actinomycetota > Actinomycetes > Micrococcales > Micrococcaceae > Arthrobacter > Arthrobacter sp. NPDC056493. The sequence goes on from NZ_JBHTSL010000006.1 coordinate 115,544, forward strand.
GTCCGTCATGCAGACCATCTTCACGGTCTTCGGACTCGCCTACGCCACGGCCGGCGCCGGGTTCGACCGGGCCGCCATCCTGACCGTGAACGCCGTGGCCATCGGCCTGTCCATGTTCGCCATGCCGCTCGCCGCCAGGCTGTCCGACAGGATCGGGCGGCGCCCCCTCCTGCTGACCGCCGCGATCGGCTGCTCCATCACGATCTTCCTGTATTTCCTGGCGCTCTCCTCCGGCAATATCGTGCTGGTGTTCCTTGCCGCATTCCTGAACATGACGGTGCTGTACTCCGGCTTCAACGGCGTCTGGCCGGCGTTCTTCGCCGAACAGTTCGCAGCTCCCGTCCGTTACTCCGGCATGGCGCTGGGGAACCAGTTGGGCCTGGTCCTCGCCGGCTTTGGCCCGATGATCGCAGGGATGCTGCTGGCCCCCGGGGCCTGGGGCTGGGTGCCCGTGGCCATCTTCGGCACTGTCTGCATGCTCATCGCCGCAGGATCCGCGTTCTGGTCCCGCGAGACCGCCGCCACGCCGATCGAAGAGCTCGGGGGACCCTACCTGGCGGGTACCGCACGCCGGCGGCAGGCCGAAGCGCAGCAGCCCGCCCTCCAGCACCCCTGAGCCTTTGGGCCGCAAGGAAGGAAAGACCATGACGCAACACACCAGCCACCGCATCAGGTACCCGCACCACTGGCCGCTCCAGGTCCCCCGGTTGGCGGCGACCCGCCCGCAGGAACCGCAAGCCGCCACGCAAGCGTTCGTTGCCGAGGCACAGTTTGCCGGGGCACAGTTTGCCGGGGCACAGTCCGCCGAGGCACAGTCCGCAAAGCCACAGCACGACGGCGAGCTGGTCACCGCCCCATGGATGGGCCTGCACTATCTGACCGAGGGCCCGTAACACCGCGCTGCTTCCGCCCCGTTTCGACGGTTCCCTGCCCGCAAGACGTTGCGCATCGTCGTGTGGGCGGGGAACCGTCGAAACGGCGGGTCAACAGCCGGTCAGGAATCGCCGCGGCCGCTCCTGCCGGTAGTAATAGCGGGCCACTCCAGTGAAACCTGCCCGGGAGTACAGCTCCCGGGCCGCGGCGTTCGACGCCATGACCAGCAGCCAGTAGCCTGCCAGCCCCCGCGCCGCACCCTCACGGAACAGAGCCTGCTGGACCCGGCTGGCGAAGCCCCGGCGCCGGGCGTCGGGCCTGGTGGCCATGCAGTACAGCCCGCCCCAGCTGACTGCCACGCCAGGAACAATTGCACCGCCGGGATCAACTCCCGCGCCCGGCACAACGGCAAGGCGTCCGACGGCGGCCGGCTGGCCGTCGTCGTCCCTCACCAGGGCGTACAGCGCCGGGCAGCCGGTGAGGATGGCACGGGCAGTCTCCAATTCCGCGGCGCCGCCGCGGCCGTCCACGGACCACCAGAGCTCCAGCCACTCGGCCGATGGCTGCCCCGTAATTTCGACGCCGGCACCGGGTTGCGGTACTTCCACGCCGGCCGCCGGTGCCATGTCAGCTTTCCGCAGCATGATCAGCGTGTCGGACTGCCGGTTGAACCCTTCCTCATCCAGGACGGCATTCAGCGCGGAGCTTCCCGGCGTGTCGAACACCTGGAAGATCACCGGTAGCCGGCGGCGGCGGTACCAGGCCCGGGCATCCCGCAGGGCAGTGAGCCGTTCGTCCCTCGTGCCCAGGGGTTCCGACCGCGGCCAGACGGAGTTGGCGCGCTGGGTCACGCCCGCGGCCGCGCGGAGAACCCAGCCGCCGGACGGCTCCCGGTCCGGTGCGGGCCAGGCTGCATCCATGGCGGTTTCCAGGTCGGGCATGGCTGTACCCGGCACAGCTGCATCTGGCAGGTCGGCATCCGGCAGATCGGTCACGGCCGTGGCACTCCTTCGTCAACGGCAGGAGGCTCCCCGGATCTACAGTGCAGATCCGGGGAGCCTCCTGCTCCTGGTTAAGCTTGGCGTAAACTCACGCGTCGGGCCGCGCGGCTCAGTCGGCCTTCTTCTCTTCCGGTTTCTTGGCCTCGGGCTTGAAGTCGACGCCGGCTTCCTTGCGCTGCTGCGGTGTGATCGGCGCGGGAGCCTGAGTCAGCGGGTCGTAGCCGTTGCCGGTCTTCGGGAACGCGATTACGTCGCGGATGGACTCCACGCCTGCCAGGAGGGCCACCACGCGGTCCCAGCCGAAGGCGATGCCGCCGTGCGGCGGGGCACCGAACTTGAAGCCTTCCAGCAGGAAGCCAAACTTGGTCTGCGCGTCCGCCCGGTCCAGGCCCATCAGCTCGAATACCCGTTCCTGAACATCGCGCTCGTGGATACGGATGGAACCGCCGCCGATTTCGTTGCCGTTGCAGACGATGTCGTAGGCGTAGGACAGGGCCGATTCCGGGTCCTTGTCGAATGTGTCAAGGAACTCGGGCTTGGGCGAGGTGAAGGCGTGGTGGACGGCCGTCCACTTGCCGGCACCCACGGCCACGTCGCCGGAAGCCACGGCTGCGGCGGCGGGCTCGAACATCGGCGCGTCCACCACCCAGCAGAAGGCCCAGGCGCTGGGGTCGATCAGGCCGGTGCGGTGGCCGATCTCGACGCGGGCGGCACCGAGCAGGGCGCGGGCTGCGGACTTCTCACCGGCGGCGAAGAAGATGCAGTCGCCGGGCTTGGCGCCTACGGCACCGGCCAGGCCTGCACGCTCAGTGTCCGTCAGGTTCTTGGCCACCGGACCGGCCAGCTCGCCGTCTTCCTTGAACAGGACATACGCCAGACCCTTGTGACCGCGCTGCTTGGCGAATTCCTGCCAGCCGTCCAGGGTGCGGCGCGGCTGGGATGCCCCGCCGGGCATGACCACGGCGCCGACGTACGGGGCCTTGAAAACGCCGAAGTTGGTGTCCTTGAAGAATTCAGTCAGCTCGGTGAGCTCCACGCCAAAGCGGAGGTCCGGCTTGTCCGAGCCGTACCGCGCCATGGCGTCGGCGTACGTGATGCGCTGGATGGGGGTGGGGATCTCGACGTCGATCAGCTTCCACAGCGCCTTGACGATGTTTTCGCCCAGCGAAATGATGTCGTCCTGGTCCACGAAGCTGGCCTCGATATCCAGCTGGGTGAACTCGGGCTGGCGGTCCGCGCGGAAGTCCTCGTCGCGGTAGCAGCGGGCGATCTGGTAGTACTTCTCGAAGCCGCCCACCTGCAGGAGCTGCTTGAACAGCTGCGGGGACTGCGGCAGCGCGTACCAGGAACCCGGCGCGAGGCGGGCCGGCACCACAAAGTCACGGGCGCCTTCCGGCGTCGAACGGGTCAGCGTGGGTGTCTCGATCTCCACATAGCCGTCCTGGTGCAGCAGCTCGCGGGCCACGCGGTTGGCCTCCGAACGCAGGCGCAGGTTACGGGCGGGACCCGGGCGGCGCAGGTCCAGGTAGCGGTGCTTCAGGCGCGCTTCCTCGCCCACCTCAACGTGCTCGTCGATCTGGAACGGCAGCGCGTCGGCGGTGTTGAGGATGACCACCTTGTCCGCCATGACCTCCACCTCGCCGGAGGCCAGGCCTGGGTTCTCGTTGCCTTCCGGACGCTTGGAGACCGTACCGGTCACCTGGAGCACGTACTCGTTGCGCAGTCCATGGAAGACCTCTTCCTCACGGACCACCACCTGCGCCACGCCGGAGGCGTCACGCAGATCGACGAATGCGACACCACCGTGATCACGACGGCGGCCAACCCAGCCTGCCAGGGTTACGGTTTGTCCAATGTGCTCGGAACGAAGGGATCCAAGGTCATGTGTGCGCAGCACAGCATTCCTTTCAGAAGGAAGACAGAATGAAGTTTGAAGACGATCGTTGCGGAAACGATCCCGTCCGAGTTTACCCGTTTGAAAGGTTCCTGCCCTGCCATGACCAAGCACCAGCAGCTGCAACGGAGGCTTGGTGTGGCGGACGCAACAGCCATCGGGCTCGGATCCATGCTTGGCGCCGGCGTTTTTGTCGTCTTCGCACCGGCTGCCCGGCTGGCCGGGGAGCTGCTCCTGGTGGCCATCGCCCTGGCCGGTGCCGTGGCGTATTGCAACGCCGTCGCCTCGGCGCAGCTCGCGGCGAAATTTCCGCAGAGCGGCGGAACGTACGTCTACGGGCGGAAGCAATTGGGCGAGTGGCCAGGCTTCCTCGCGGGCTGGGGTTTTGTCACCGGCAAGTCGGCCTCCTGCGCGGCCATGGCCCTGACCTTCGGCCAGTACGTCGCGCCGGACTACGCCACCCCCGTGGCCATCGCAGCGGTGGCCGCACTGACCGGCGTGAACCTGCTGGGCATCACCCGGACCGCCTTCCTGACGCGCATCCTGCTGGCCTTGGTCCTGGCCACCCTGGCCTTCGTGGCCGCGGCGAGCATCCTGGGGCCGCATGTTGCCGATGGCGGGACAGTTTCCGGACCGGCCGGCGCCTTTCCCGGACCGGCCGCCAGTTTCTGGGGCATCCTGCCCGCCGCAGGCCTGGTGTTCTTCGCCTTTGCCGGCTATGCGCGCATTGCCACGCTCGGCGAGGAGGTCAAGGACCCGGCGCGCGTCATTCCGCGGGCCATCCTTGGTGCCTTGGCCGGCGCGCTGGTCATCTACCTGCTCTTGGGCGCAGTGCTTCTGGCGCATCTTCCGGTACAGGTGCTGGCCTCATCGACGGCGCCGCTGCTCGACGCCGTGGAGCAGTCCCGGCTGGCCGCCGGAGCCCCTTTCGTCCAGGCAGGTGCCGCCGCCGCATCACTCGGCGCGTTGCTGGCGCTGATCACGGGCGTGGGCCGGACGGCCATGGCGATGGCCCGCGAACGCGACCTTCCCGGCCCCCTGGCACGGCTGGGCGGACGCCATCCGGTGCCGGTGACCGCCGAACTGGCGGTGGCCGCCGTCGTCGTTCTCTTGTTGCTCACCACCGACGTGCTGACCGTGGTCGGCTTTTCCAGCTTCGGCGTCCTGCTCTATTACGCCGTGACGAATGCCGCCGCGTTCACGCTCCGGGACCGGCCCCGGCACGCGCCCAGATGGCTCAATGCCGCAGGGCTGGCCGGGTGCCTGGTCCTGGCGTTCACCCTGCCGGCTGCCTCGGCGCTCGGCATGGCAGCGGTCATGGCCGCCGGACTCGCCGGGCGCGCCGTTGTTCTGACGTTCCGGAGGCGACGGCTACGGCGGCTCGGGAAACGCTAGCTCAAGAGGCGGGCGCGGCGAGCACCTGGACGCGGATGTCCTCGTCCGACGGCGTCCACGTCGCCGGATCGGCGTCGACCTGCACGCCGGAGCGGATGTCCTTCACCTGGTGCTTGCCGTCCTCGTCCGTGAACCAGACGAACGGGATGCCTCGGCGGTCTGCGAACTTGATCTGCTTGCCGAACTTCTCCGCCTTGGCGGCAACCTCGGCAGGGATGCCGCGGCTGCGCAGCTCCGTGGCCACGTCCTGGGCCTCGCCCCAGCTCCCGTCCGAGGTGAGCGCCACGAACACCGCCGTGGGCACGGAACGGGAGGCCTTGGCCAGGTCCTGGCTGAGGATGCGAGAGACGAGCCGGGTCACACCGATGGACAGCCCGACGCCGGGGAACTTCCGGTTGCCCTTGCTCGCCAGGGCGTCATAGCGGCCGCCGGAACAGATCGAGCCGAGCTGCTCGTGGCCCACCAGGACGGTTTCCACGACGGTACCGGTGTAGTAGTCCAGTCCGCGGGCGATGCTGAGGTCGGCCACAACCTTGCCGGGGACCCGCTTCACGGCGGCCTCGATCACCTGCTCGAGTTCGTTCAGGCCCTCCTCCAGGAGGTCGTTGCTGACCCCGAGCGAGCGTACCTGCGCCGCGAAGGACGTGTCCTCGGTCTTGATGCCGGCGAGCTTCAGGGCCGCCTGTGCCTGCTCGTCCGTGGCGCCAAGCTCGGACTTGAGGAGCTCGGCCACCTTCTCCGGGCCGATCTTTTCCAGTTTGTCGATGCTGCGGAGCACTCCCGCAGTATCGGTCAGCCCGATGCCGCGGTAAAAGCCTTCGGCGAGCTTCCTGTTGTTGATGCGCAGGCGGAACTCCGGGATCGGCAGGGCGCCCAGCGCCTCGGCGATGACCAAAGCGATCTCGACGTCGTAGCGGAAGGGCAGGTCACCGTCACCCACCACGTCAATGTCCGCCTGGGTGAACTCACGGGCGCGGCCTTCCTGCGGGCGTTCACCGCGCCAGACCTTCTGGATCTGGTAACGGCGGAAGGGGAAAGCCAGGTACCCGGCGTTTTCCACGACGTACCGGGCGAAGGGCACGGTGAGGTCAAAGTGCAGGGCGAGGGCGTGCGGATCGTGCTTGCCCTTCGCTTCCTCTCCCTCATCGTCCTGGAGCCGGCTCAGGCCGTAGACCTCTTTGTCGATCTCGCCCTTGCGGAGCAGCTGGCCCACGGTTTCCACGGCGCGGGTCTCAATGGAGCCGAAACCATGCAGTTCGAAGGTGCGGCGCAGCGTGTCCAGGACATGCTGCTCCACCAGCCGCTCCTCGGGAAGCCACTCGGGGAATCCGGACAGGGAGGCGGTGCGTGCCATGGTGGAGTTTCTCCTCAGGTAAACGAAGGCCGGCGCCGCTGCGCCAAATTCCGCGTCGCCATTTTGAATCAAACAGCTGCGGCAGCGGCGGGAGTCCAGCCTGTTCTGCATAAACTTATGTGCGGCAGTCAGTTTATGCTTTCGGCGCCTGCATCTCTAATGCGGGAGGACGGGCGACGGCGGGCTGCCGCAGTTCAAATCTGCAGCAGCACAATCTGCAGCCGGGGATGCCTTCAGGGCCTGCCCGGGCAGTCCGATCGATGAGGAGGACCCGTGGCGGCCAGTCCACGCGAAACACGCGAAGCCAAGAGGCGCATCCAGCAGATGGAGGCCAAACGCGAGCTTCGTCGTGACCAGGAGAAACGCCGCAAGCGGGACAACCTGATAGCGGGAGGTGCGGGAGCCGCGGCGGTGGTGCTCGCCGTCGTGCTTCAACTGACGGTGTTTGCCGCGAATCCGACCGAAGAGGAATTCGCCGCCGCCGAGGCGGGCCTGGCCACGCCGTCGGCCGCCCCCTCCGCCTCCGCCACTCCGACTGCCGCGAAGACCAATGCGGCAAACATCCCCAAGCCCGCGACGGCGGCCGGCAAGACGTTCACCGGGTCGCTGAAGCTGAACAGCGGCACCCTGGGTGTGCAGCTGGACGGCACCAAGGCCCCGCAGGCCGCCGCGGTGTTCAAGTCCCTGGCTGACCAGAACTACTACAAGGGCGTCAGCTGCCACCGCCTCACCACCGCCGAGAACTTTGGCGTCCTGCAGTGCGGCTCCAAGACCGGCGATGGCCAGGGCGACCCCAATTACACCTGGGGTCCGCTAGAGAACACGCCGGCAAACAACAAGTACCCGGCCGGAACCATTGCGGTGGCCCGAACGGGCAACAACGCCTACGGCAACGGCACGCAGTTCTTCATTGTCTATAAGGACACCGTCATCCCGGCGGACTCTGCAGGTGGCTACACCATCGTGGGCAAGGTGACCTCGGGCCTTGACGTCGTGACCAAGATTGCCGCCGCCGGTCTTAAGACGGGCGAAAGTGACACGGACGGCGCACCTGCGGAAGCAGTCACGATAGACTCGTTTTCTCTGAAGTAGGAACCTCGTGGCGCCAGCCGCCACGGGCGACTTATGAATGAGTATCTTCCTCCAAGCGAAAGACTTTTAGCGGTGACAGACAGTCAGAAATCCGACGAAACAGCAGCCGAAGTGACCGAGGTCCAGGCTTCCCCCGAATCCGTGGATGCGGTGCAGCCGGCCGAGGGGGTGCAGCCCGCCGAGGCGGTGCAGGCCGCGGATGCGGCTGCGCCTGTGGATGCAGAGCAGCCCCAGGCCACGCAGCCTGAGGATGCGGCCGGGGCCGAGGAGGCGGCACAGCCCGAGGCCGCGCAGGAAAGCCCACAGTCGGAGGCTGTGCAGGAGGACACGGCGCGGGAAGACACGGCACAGGAGGACGCTGCCCCGGCCGAAGCCGCCGCCAGCCCGCAGCCCGAGGCTGCGCAGGAAGCCCCGGCACCCAGCCCCGCACCGTCGCCGCGTCCGACGCCGACACCCCGGCCCGCGCCGACGCCCGCCGCTTTTGCCGGCCGGCCCAAGGCCGGTCCTGCCGCCACGGTGACACCGGTGCAGGCACCGCCAGCCACCTCGCTGGCCGAAGCCGCCCGCTGGGGCCGCGTTGAGGGCGACGGCCACGTGTTCCTGACCATCGACGGCGAAGAGCACCCGGTCGGCCAGTACCCGGACGTCAGCAACGACGAGGCCCTGGCCTACTTCGCGCGGAAGTATGACGACGTCGTCGCCCAGATTGTCCTGCTGGAACAGCGGGTGGCCTCGAAGGCCCCCACTACGGACATGCAGAAGACCGTGACGCACCTGCACGAGCAACTCGCCGAACGGAACATGGTGGGCGACATCCGTTCTGCGGAGAGCCGGCTGGACACCCTGGCCACCCAGATCACCGAGCTGGAGAAGGCGGAAAAGGCGCAGCACGACGCCATTCGTGCCGCCGAGCTGGCCGCCCGCGAGGCCATCGTGGCCGAGGCCGAGGCGATCTCCGGCACCGATCCGGCCCAGGTTCAGTGGAAGACGTCCAGCGCGCGCATGAACGAGCTGTTTGAAAGCTGGAAGACCGCGCAGAAGAGCGGGGTACGGCTGGGCCGCAGCAACGAGGACGCCCTGTGGAAGCGTTTCCGCGCCGCCCGGACCGTCTTCGACCGGCACCGCCGCGCCTACTTCTCCCAGCTGGACAGCAACAACTCGGCGGCGAAGGCCGCCAAGGAGAAACTGATTGCGGAGGCCGAGGCACTGTCCTCGTCCACGGACTGGGGTTTCGCTGCCGGGGAATACCGCCGGCTGATGGACGACTGGAAGGCGTCACCGCGCGCCAGCCGCAAGGACGACGACGCCCTGTGGGCCCGGTTCCGCGCCGCGCAGGACGTCTTCTTCAGTTCGCGCCAGGCCGCCAACGACGAGATCGACCAGGAGTACGCGGCGAACCTGGTGGTCAAGGAGGCGCTCCTCGAGGAAGCATCGTCCATCGTTCCGGTCAGGGACATCACGGCTGCCAAGAAGGCGCTGCAGTCCATCCACGACCGCTGGGAAGAGGCTGGCAAGGTTCCGCGTGCGGACATGGGCCGGATCGAGGCCGGGCTGCGCCGGATCGAGGATGCCGTCCGCCAGGCCGAGGACGAGAAGTGGCAGCGCTCCAACCCGGAGACCAAGGCGCGGACCAACAGCGCCCTGAGCCAGCTCGAATCCGCCATCGCCGGCTTGAAGGATGACCTGGCCGACGCAGAGAAGGCAGGCGACCAGCGCAAGATCAAGGCTGCCAGGGAAGCCCTGGAGGCCCGCCAGGCGTGGCTGGACCAGATTCAGCGTTCAGCGAGCGAGCTCTCCTAGCCAGTTTCGGCAAGGGCCCCGCTCCGGTTATCCACATAGCCGGGGCGGGGCCTTACCCGTTAACGCCGCTTCCGGCAGGATGACGGAATGGCACCGTTCTCCCAGCCCCCTGTTTCGCAGACAGCTGTGCTTCAGGCCCATGCTACCCAGGCCCGGGGCGGCTCCCCGCCCGCGGACTCCCCCGCCCAGCTGCTGGAGCTCTATTCGCCGGGGCTTCCTTTCACTTGGCCGGAGCTCCAGTCCATGGCGGCCGACGGCGTGCTCACGCAGCTCTACCAGCACGGCTACACCGTTCCCGGGACGGCAGCCTCCCCGCAGCTGCGGGCGCGTGCCGCGGCCCACGGGGTGCCCGCGCCGGTCCGCCGGCGTGTGGTGGCTGGACGGATGACGGCAGCCTGGATTTACGGCTGCGCCCGCGAACCGGACCGGCTGGCCCTTCTGGTGGACGCCAAACGCCGGATCTCCAGTCTTCGCTCCACCCGTGGCTGCACGCTTCACGAGGTCCGGCTGGGGCCGTTCGATGTCGTCAGCCTGGGCGGCCTGATGGTCTCAAGTCCGCTCAGGACAGCACTGGACATCGCCTTGCACGTGGAGGCCGAGAGGGCCGTTCCTGCCCTGCGGCTGCTCCTGGACAAGCCCGAGCTCGATGTCAGGCTCCGGCTACTTGTCCTGGCGGTGGAGGCGATGCCCCGGCTGCCGCACAAGAACGCAGCCCTGGAGAAGCTCTCGCTGCTAGCTTCTCCGGCGGTTCCCCGTGGTCCGGTAGACGTCGAACACCCCGTCGATCCTCCGTACGGCACTGAGCACGTGGCTGAGGTACTTCGGGTCGCCCATCTCGAAAGCGAACTTTGAGATGGCCACGCGGTCCGTGGACGTGTGGACGCTGGCCGCCAGGATGTTCACGTGGTTTTCGGACAGCACCCGCGTCACGTCGGAGAGGAGGGACTTCCGGTCCAGCGCCTCCACCTGGATCTCCACCAGGAACACACTCGACTGCGTCGGCGCCCAGTCGACGTCGACAATCCGGTCAGGCTGGTCTTTCAGGCCGGCCACGTTGGTGCAGTCGGTCCGGTGCACCGACACTCCCGAGCCGCGCGTCACGAAGCCAAGGATCGGGTCCGGCGGCACGGGGGTGCAGCAGCGGGCCAGCTTGACCCAGACGTCGCCCACGCCGCGGACCACCACGCCGGAATCCGAGAACCGGGCCTTGCTGACCTGGGTGGGAATGCTGACTTCCGTGAGGTCGTCATCGGGCGTTTCGTTGCCGCCAAGGCTCTCGACGAGCTTTTCCATGACGGATTGCGCGGAGGTGTGGCCGTCGCCTACTCCGGCGTACAGTCCGGAAATGTCAACGTACTTGAAGTCCTCGGCGACGGCGGCCAGCGCGTCGTGCGTCATCAGACGCTGCAGCGGAAGGTTCTGCTTCCGCATGGCGCGGGTCAGCAGCTCCTTGCCGCGGTCGATCGCCTCTTCACGGCGTTCCTTGCTGAACCACTGCCGGATCTTGTTGCGTGCCCGGGCGCTCTTGACGAAGTGCTGCCAGTCCTGGCTGGGACCCGCACCCTCGGCCTTCGAGGTGAAGATCTCCACCCAGTCGCCATGGTTAAGCTCACTGTTGAGCGGCACGAGCTTGCCGTTAACGCGGGCGCCGATGGTGCGGTGGCCCACCTCTGTGTGCACGGCATAGGCGAAGTCCACCGGGGTGGAGCCGGCCGGCAGCGCCATGACCTCGCCCTTCGGGGTGAACACGAAGACTTCGCGGGCATTGATTTCGAACCGGAGGGAGTCGAGGAACTCCCCGGGGTCCGAGGTCTCCTGCTGCCAGTCCACGAGTGAGCGCAGCCAGCCCATGTCGCCGTCGCGCGGGCTGCCGGGTCCGGTGGCGGTCCGGTTCGGCTGGTCCTTGTACTTCCAGTGCGCGGCCACACCGTACTCCGCGCGGCGGTGCATTTCATGCGTGCGGATCTGAATTTCAACCGGCTTGCCGCCGGGGCCGATCACCGTGGTGTGGAGGGACTGGTACATGTTGAACTTCGGCATCGCGATGTAGTCCTTGAACCGGCCAGGCAGCGGGTTCCAGCGCGAATGCAGGGTGCCCAGGGCGGCGTAACAGTCCCGGACCGAGTCCACCAGGACCCGGACGCCCATGAGGTCGTTGATGTCGTCGAAGTCCTTGTCCCGAACGATCATCTTTTGGTAAATCGAGTAGTAGTGCTTGGGCCGTCCGGTGATCGTGGCCTTGATCCTTGCCGTGCGCAGGTCGTCGGCGATCTGGTTCCGGATCACGCTGAGGCTCTTTTCGCGCTCCGGCGTGCGGTCGCCCACCATGCGGACGATTTCCTCGTACACCTTGGGATAGAGCGCCGCGAAGGACAGGTCCTCAAGCTCCCACTTGATGGTGTTCATGCCCAGCCGGTGTGCCAGCGGCGCGAAGATTTCCAGCGTTTCCCGGGCCTTGCGGGCCGACGATTCCGCGGAGACGAAACGCCACGTGCGCGCGTTGTGGAGCCTGTCCGCGAGTTTGATCATGAGGACGCGGATGTCCTTGGCCATGGCCACGACCATCTTGCGGACGGTCTCGGACTGGGCTGCCTCGCCGAAGCTGACCTTATCCAGCTTGGTGACGCCATCGACCAGCATGGCCACTTCAGGGCCGAAGTCTGCCCGAAGGTCCTCAAGGGTGTAGGGCGTGTCCTCCACTGTGTCGTGGAGCAGCGCCGCGGCCAGGGTGGTGCCGCTGAGGCCCAGTTCCGCAAGGATCGTCGCGACGGCGACGGGATGGGTGATGTAAGGATCACCGCTCTTGCGCTTCTGCCCGCGGTGGCTCTGTTCCGCGACCACAAAGGCGCGCTGGATGAGGTCGAAGTCTTCCTTGGGGTTGTTCGCCCGCACGGTCCGCAGAAGCGGCTCCAGGATGGGCGAATAGGTCGCGGTGCTGCGGCCCGTCAGCCGGGCCAGGCGGGACCTGGTGCGCTCACGCCGGCCCGGGAATGTGGGCCGGACGCCGGAGTTGTCGACGGGCACCCCGGGTGCCGGGCGCCCGGCAGCCACCAAGCCAGTCTGTTGTCCCTGGCCCGGACCGTTGCCCCCGGCTGCCGATGGCGCCGACGTCGAACCTTCTTCCAATGAAGTACCCCTCACGACCCGTTTAATTATCCCAGTGTATTCCCGCTCCGGGCCCGACCGATAACCGCGTCCGTCACCAACGGCGCAGCCGGTTGCACAGCCCGCTATGCGCGCGGCCCGGCAAGTCCGCCACAGGCGTATATAACGCCAAGACCGGACGCCGTCACGCTGACGGCATCCGGTCTTGGGGTTCTACGCTTTTGCGGGGGCCTATGCTTTCGCGGGCTCGGCGGCCGCAGCCTTGGCAGCAGCGTCGGCGCGGCGCTGCTTGACACGCTGGGCCTGCTTGACCAGCGGCGCCTCGCCCTGGCGCAGCCAGGCGTACATCGGCGCCGCGATGAAGATCGTCGCGGCGGTGCCGATCAGGATCCCGACGAACAGTGCCAGTGAAAGGTCGCGCAGGGTACCGGCGCCCAGCAGGCCGGCCCCGATGAACAGGATCGCCCCGACCGGCAGGATGGCCACCATCATGGTGTTGATGGAGCGGACCAGGGTCTGGTTGACCGCCAGGTTGACTTCCTCGCCGAAGGTCCGGCGCGTGGAGGCGTCGATATCGGCCGTGTTTTCACGGATCTTGTCGAACACCACCACGGTGTCGTACAGCGAGTAGCTGAGCACGGTAAGGAACCCGATGATCGCCGACGGCGTTACCTCGAAGTCGCTCAGGGCGTAGACACCGGCCGTGATGAACATCGTGACGAGCATGCCCGCAATCGCCGAGAGTGACATCTTCCAGGTCCGGAAGTAGAGCGCCATCAGGACCGTCGCGAGGGCAACGAAGACCACGAGGCCGATCAGGGCCTGCTTAGTGACGTCGGCTCCCCAGGTGGGTCCGACGAAAGTGGAGGTCACCTCGTTGTCGGTCACGCCGTAGGCCTTGGTGAGGCCTTCCTTGATCTTGATGGTCTCGTCGTCGGAGAGCTTGTCCGTCTGGATTCGCATGGTGGTTCCGGCGACGTTGGCGACGCGCGGCACACTGCCCGGAACGACGTCGTGGACAGCCTTCTCACCCACGGTTGCTTCGGTGGTCTTGACGTTGGACACCGTGAACTCGGAACCGCCACGGAACTCAATGCCCAGGTTGAAGCCACCCTTGACCACCGGGATCAGGATGGACAGCGCAACCGCCACAGCGGCCACGATGAACCAGATTTTCTTGGCCCCGACGAAGTCGTAGGAACGCTTGCCCGTGTAGAGCTCGTTACCGAATTTCGCGAAACTGGACATTACTTGCCCTCCTTGGCCGGGCCCTTGGAGGAACCGGCGAGCTGCTCCTGCTGCTCCGCGCGACGGCGTTCAGCGATGGTCATCCGGCGCTCAGCCTCAGCCGCAGCTCCGGTGTTCTTGGCGCGCACCACTGACGGCTTGTCCTCGGGGCTGCGGAGCCTGCCGGCGCCGCGGTAGAGCGGCACCGCGCCGAGACGCTCGGGGTCAAGGCCGGAGAACTTGTGGCCTTCGCCAAAGAACCGGGTCCTGGCCAGCTGCTGCAGCGTGGGGTGGGTGAACATGAACACGACGATGAGGTCGGCGATGGCGGTCAGGCCGAGCGTGAAGGCAAAACCCCGCACGTTGCCGACGGCCACGAAATACAGCACGAGTGCAGCCAGGAGGTTGACCGCCTTGGATGCCAGGACGGTCCGCTTGGCCCGCTTCCAGCCGTTCTCCACTGCCGACACCAGGCCCCGGCCTTCGCGGAGCTCATCGCGGATGCGTTCGAAGTAAACGATGAACGAGTCAGCTGTCTGGCCGATGGCCACGATGAGACCGGCGACGCCGGCGAGGGACAGCCGGTAGTTTTCGGTCCAGCCGAGGATGGCAATGGCAAGGTAGGTGAGCGCACCCGCCACCACGAGCGAGAAGATGGTGACAAATCCGAGCGCGCGGTACTGGAACAGCGAGTAGACAACCACCAGCAGCAAACCGATCAGGCCCGCGAGCAGGCCCATCCGGAGCTGCTCACCACCGAGGGTGGCGGAAATCTGCTGTTCGCTCTGGATGTCGAAGCTGATGGGCAGGGCACCGAACCGGAGCTGGTCGGATAGCGCCTTGGCGGACTTTTCCGTGAAGCCGCCGGTGATCTGCGGGCGACCATCGGTGATTACGGCCTGGGACCGCGGGGCCGAAATGACCTGGTCATCCAGGACGATGGCGAACTGCGACTTGGGGTCGCTGCCGGTCTCACCGCCGGCAGCAACATAGAACTGGTTGAGGCGTTCGGTGACCGTCTTGAACTTGGCCGTGCCCTCCGCGTTGAACTGGATGTTCACAGCCCATTCGTTGGTGACGGCACCCTGGGCGCCCTGCTGAAGCTGGAACGTCGAGCCCTGGATTTCCACACCCTTGACCTCGACCGGCCCCAGGATGTACTTGATCGCAGGGGTCTGGTCGGTGGCGGGCTCACAGGTGACCAGCGGCTTGGCCGGGTCGGAACGCTGCTGCTTGTCCTGCGCCGGGTTGTCGCAGTCGAGGGCTTCGAACTGCTTCTGGACGTCCGCGGTGATCCAGTTCGAATCGCTGGCGTTGGTCGGCTTGGCCGTCGGCTTCGGCAGCTGGGCAGCAGGTGTCCGCTGCGCGGCGGGAACCGCCGCACCCGCGCCGGTGACGAGGACGGGGCGGAAGTTCATGTCCGCGGAAGCCTGGATGAGGGCGCGGGTCTCCGTGGACGGCGTGCCGGGAAGGCTCACCACCACGTTCCGGCCGGACTGCGTGCTGATTTCAGCCTCTGCGACACCCGAGCCGTCCACGCGCTGGCGGATGATGGCCACCGCCTGGTTGAGCTGCTCCTCGTTGATGTCCGAGCCACCCTCAATCTTGGGAGCCAGGATCATCTGGGTGCCGCCCTCCAGGTCCAGGGCAAGCTTCGGGCTCCAGCTGGCAACCCCGGACATTGCGCCGCCCGCAAGGACGGCCGTCATGGCAGCCAGGATTACGCCAAGCCAGACCAGCACCCGAAGGGATGGTTTATTGCGGCCAGTTCGTGCCATTGCCTATCTTTCTATTAATTGCGGAGGGCCGCCGGAGCGAGCCTTGTCGCAGCCGGCGGCTCCGCAGCCGTAGACAGCTGTTGTGCGGAAGCGGCGGACTAGATGTCCTTCTTGCCCTCGTCATTGAGGCGCTTGAGGGTTTCGTCCGGCGTCTCGTCGGCCGCGATTGCCTTTTCATCAGCCGCCAGAGACGAGGCGTCATCGGGAACGGCCGGCGCCTCATCGGGAAGGGCCTGCGCTTCGGCGGCGGGCTCCACGATCTTGGTCACGGCCTGGCGGTGGACTGTGGCGAGGTTGCCAGGAGAGAGTTCCAGCACCACTTTGTTCTCTTCGTCATCCATGGAGACAATCCGGCCAAACAGACCGAAGCTGGTCATGACCTCGACCCCAGGCTCGAACTGGGACTGCAGCGTTGCCTGCTGCTCCTTGGTCTTCTTGTTGCGGCGGAACATCATGAAGACAAATAGTCCGAGCATGGCGAACAAGACGATGTTCATTGGATCCACGGGGAAGTTTCCGATCTGTACTGGCGTATTGGTGTACGACGACGTCCGCTTTGCACCGGGCTGCCCGCCCTGACACGGCAGACCGGCCGCGGGCGGCCCGCCGAAGCGGGACACGGAAACAAAGCCCGGACGTGCCGAGCGTCTCTCCAGTCTAGAGGGAAAAGCTGGGAGGGCGCTGCTATTGGGTGTTGGAAACCCATTCGGATGACGATTGTTCATCGCCCGGCCCGGCTTCGAAAAGGTTCAGGGTCTCCTGGCCAAAGACTCCTGCCGGTGCTGCCAGTCCAAGGTGCGCCCATGCCGGGGCCATGGCGATCCGGCCCCTCGGCGTCCTGCCCAGCAGCCCTTCCCGGACCAGGTACGGCTCGGCAACCGTCTCTACAGTCTCCGGCTCTTCCCCCACGGCAATGGCAAGGGTGGACAGGCCCACCGGACCGCCGCCGAATTTTGTAATCAGCGCCTCCAGCACGGAACGGTCCAGCCGGTCCAGCCCGCGCTTGTCTACCTCGTACATGTCCAGCGCGGCGGAGGCTGACCGGGCGTCAATCTGTTCGATGCCGTGGACCAGCGCCCAGTCCCGGACCCGCCGCAGCAGCCGGTTGGCGATACGGGGCGTGCCGCGTGAGCGGCCGGCGATCTCAGTGAAGCCGGCCGAGTTTACCTTCAGGTCCAGAAGGCCGGCAGACCGGCGGAGCACCAGCTCCAGCTCCTCCACCGAATAAAACTCCAGATGCCCAGTGAAACCGAAGCGGTCCCGGAGCGGACCCGGAAGGAGCCCGGCACGGGTGGTGGCACCCACCAGCGTGAAGGGCGGCAGCTCCAGCGGAATGGCCGTGGCCCCGGCGCCCTTGCCCACCACGATGTCAACGCGGAAGTCCTCCATGGCCATGTAGAGCATTTCCTCGGCCGGGCGGGACATTCGGTGGATCTCGTCCAGGAAGAGGACTTCGCCT
Organism: Arthrobacter sp. NPDC056493; assembly: GCF_042795115.1. Taxonomy (NCBI): domain Bacteria; kingdom Bacillati; phylum Actinomycetota; class Actinomycetes; order Micrococcales; family Micrococcaceae; genus Arthrobacter; species Arthrobacter sp. NPDC056493. The sequence goes on from NZ_JBHTSL010000006.1 coordinate 132,522, forward strand.
TCGGACAGCGAGGAAAGTATGGCGGCCAAGTCTCCGGCGTGCTGGATGGCCGGGCCGCTGCTGATCCGCAGCGGCGCGTTCATCTCCGAAGCAACAATCATGGCGAGTGTGGTCTTGCCGAGGCCGGGGGGTCCGGAAAAGAGCACATGGTCTGCGCTGCGCCCGCGCATCCGGGATGCCTTCAACACCAGGGACAGCTGTTTGCGGACCCTGTGCTGACCCACGAAGTCGTCGAGGTTCTTGGGCCGGAGCGCTGCCTCGATGGCCCGTTCTTCCGGCTCCTCTCCCCCGGCGACCAGGGACGGCTCAGCCACGGCTGCCTACCCTGTTGCCTGCCCGCGCTCCGTCCTGGCCGAGCCAGCGCAGCGTGGTGCGCAGGATCTCGGCAACATTGCCTTCGCCGGCGAGGTCCGGGGCATCTGCCAGGGCCTTGTCGATGCTGCCGGAGGCGTCCTTTTCGGACCAGCCCAGGCTGGTCATGGCGGCCACGACCTGCGGCTTCCAGACCCCTTCGGATGACGGAGCGGGAGCTCCGGCGGGAGCAGCCGTGCCGTGCGGAACCAATTTCCCGGCGAGTTCCAGGACGATGCGCCCGGCAACCTTCGGGCCGATCCCCGGGACCTTGGTGAAAGTCTTGCTGTCCTCGGTGTGCGCGGCCACACGGATGGCCTCAGGATCATGCACAGCGAGGACCGCGAGGGCGAGCCGCGGACCCACACCGCTGACACTGAGCAGGACGTCGAAAACTTCCCGTTCGTCGTCGCTGGCGAAGCCGAACAGGGTCAGGGAGTCCTCCCGGACGATCAGTGAGGTGAAAAGCTTCCCCTCCTCGCCGGTCCGCAGGTTGCTGAGCGTCCGCGGCGTCGCGTAGACGCTCATGCCGGCGCCATTGAGATCGATGACGGCGGTGGACAGTCCGACGTGCGCCACGGTTCCGCGGAGAAAACTAATCAAGGCCGGGGCTCCTGAACTTGCGCCGGCAAAAAACCGACTATCCGAACATATCTACGAATACCCTAGCAAGGGCCGGCGACATTCAGCGCGCACGGCGCGCCTTGGCCTCCGCCTCAGCCCAGGCGCGCTGGGCCGGGGTCAGCGACTGGCTGCCGGGACCGGTGGTGGCGACGGATGCGCCGCCGCCTGCCCGCCAGGCATGCGTGATGGCGAGGGCCAGGGCATCCGCCGCGTCCGCGGGGCGCGGGGGCGCATCAAGTCGGAGAATCTTGGTGACGAGCTTGGTGACGGCTTCCTTGTTGGCGGAACCGCTGCCCGTCACCGCCGCCTTCACCTCCGACGGCGTGTGCAGCGCCACGGGGATGCCGCGCCGGGCGGCGGCGGCGATGACGACGCCGGAGGCCTGGGCTACGCCCATGACCGTGCTGACGTTGAGCTGCGAGAAGACGCGTTCCACCGCGAGCACATGCGGCTCGTAGCGGTCGAGCCAGTCGTCGATGGCGAGGGCGATCACCAGCAGCCGCTGGTCGAGTGTTTCCTCGGGGGACGTTCCCACCACGCCGACGGCCACCATGGTGGCGCGGCGGTTCTTTTCGACGTCCACCACGCCGATGCCGCAGCGGGTCAGCCCGGGGTCGATGCCCAGTACGCGCAGCGTCACGTGCAACCGCCCCGGTCCGCCACGCGGAGAATCACTCGGCTTCCAGGGCTGCCTGAACTTCGTCGCTGAGGTCAGCGTTGCTGTAGACGTTCTGGACGTCGTCGAGGTCCTCAAGGGCGTCAACGAGCTTCATGAACTTCTTGGCGGCATCGAGGTCCAGCGGCACCTCCATGGAGGGCACGAACTCGGCTTCGTCGGTGTCGTAGTCGATGCCGGCTTCCTTGAGGGCATCGCGGACGGCCTGCAGGTCCTTCGGATCGGAGTGGATCTCGAAGGTGTCCCCGTTGTCCTTGACTTCCTCGGCACCGGCATCCAGCACGGCCATGAGGACGTCGTCCTCGGTGAGGTCGTTCTTGGGCAGCGTCACCACGCCCTTGCGGGTAAACAGGTAGCTGACCGAGCCCGGGTCGGCGATGGTGCCGCCGTTGCGCGAGATGGCCAGCCGGACCTCGGACGCGGCACGGTTCTTGTTGTCGGTAAGGCACTCGATCAGCAGCGCCGAGCCCTGCGGGCCCCGGCATTCGTACATGATCTCTGTGTAGTCCACGACCTCGCCGGTGAGCCCGGCGCCGCGCTTGATGGCGCGGTCAATGTTGTCGTTCGGAACCGACGTCTTCTTGGCCTTGGTGACGGCCAGTTCGAGTCCGGGGTTGCCGGCGAGGTCCGGGCCGCCCATGCGGGCCGCGACTTCGATGTTCTTGATCAGCTTGGCGAACGACTTTGCCCGGCGGCTATCAATGATGGCCTTCTTGTGCTTGGTCGTTGCCCATTTGGAGTGGCCTGACATGCTTTACGCTTCTCCTCTGATCATGCGGATAAAAAGTTCATGCACGCGCTTCTCCCCTGTCACTTCCGGGTGGAATGAGGTGGCCAGCAGTTGGCCTGAACGCACTGCAACAATTCTAGCTGTCCCCTGCAGATCGGCCGCGTGGGAGGCGTGCTCCTGGTCGGCCGGCTCCACCTGCGCCAGGACGTCGACGCCTGGTCCGACGCGCTCCACCCAGGGGCCGCGGATGAACACCGCGTGAACCGGCGCCACGCCCTGCTCTGTGGCGCTGAACTCCAGGCCCTTGAAGTCGAGGTCGGTCTCGAAGGACTCGCGCTGCCGGCCGAATGCGTTGCGGCGCACCGTGATATCCAGGCCGCCGAACGTCTGCTGCGGGTTTCCGGCCAGGTCTGCCGCGGGGTCGGCGATGTCGTCCGCCAGCAGGATCATGCCCGCGCAGGAGCCGTACACCGGGAGGCCACCGGCGATCCGCCGACGCAGCGGCTCCGCCAGATCGAAGGCGCGGGCCAGCTTGTCGATGGCCGTCGACTCGCCGCCGGGAATGATGAGCCCGTCGAGTCCTTCGAGCTCGGCCGGGCGGCGGACGCCCACGCCGGCGGCGCCGGCGGTCTCGACCGCCCGGAGGTGCTCACGAAAGTCACCCTGGAGCGCCAGAACGCCGATGCGCAGGCCAGACCCGGGCTTTTTGGCCACGCCGGCCGGGCGCGGAAGGGCGCTGGAAAGGGAATTGGTCATCTAAACAGCATAGTGTCCCGGGCACAAACCGACGGTCCCGCCGTCGGGGGCCCGCCACATTGCATGCCGCTGCTGGGATATATTACAGAGCATGTTTTCCCTCAGCGTTCCGCTCGGCAAGTTCGTCCGCCGGGTTTCCCGGCTCAGGGGCGGAGGCTCTGCATTCCCCGGCCTGGTGGTCGAAAAAATCGATCCCGGCTTCATGCAGCGGACCCTGTCCACCCTTCCCCACGGCGTGGCCGTGGTCAGCGGCACCAACGGCAAGACGACCACCACCAAGATGGTGGTGGAGCTGCTCGAAAGCCAGGGCCTGAAGGTGTTCACCAACCGCACCGGCAGCAACTTCACCCGAGGCGTGGCGGCTGCCCTGCTCGGCGATGTCGACTGGCGGGGACGGCTCGACGCCGACATCGCCGTGCTGGAACTGGATGAGGCCCACGCCGTGCACTTCGTCAACCGGGTCCCGCCGCGCTACAGCCTGCTGCTGAACGTCCTCCGCGACCAGCTGGACCGCTTCGGTGAGATCGACAAGACCGCCCAGCTCCTCCAGCACATCGCCTCCAAGACCACGGGGACTGTAGTGCTGAACCGCGAGGACCCGCGGGTGGCCCGGATCGCCGATACGCTGCAGGGTCCCGAGGTCCTCTACTTTGGCCTGGACGACTCCCTGCTGGGCACCTTCCCCAGCGACGATGAACTACGCGCCGGGCCGGGCAGCCCCGTACCCGCGGTGCCGGAACGGCCGCAGGCCGACGTCGTCCTCCGCCGCGTGGGTGCCGATGACGCCGATTTTGAGTACGACGGCGTCACGGTCACCACCGGGATGAAGCTCCGTGGCGTCTACAACATCTTCAACGCCGCGGCGGCGCTGGCCCTGGCCCGCAGCATCTGTGGCAGCGGCGCCGCCACGGCGGACCACGGCACCCTCCTGAAGGCCCTGTCCGAGGTGGCCCCGGCGTTCGGACGCGGCGAAAGCCTCACCGTGGACGGGCTTCCGCTGGATCTGGTCCTGGTCAAGAACCCCAGCGGTTTCCGGCTGGGCCTCAAGTCGTTCCCCTCGGGCGGCTACGCCACCATGATCGCGATCAACGACAACTACGCTGACGGCCGCGACATGTCCTGGTTGTGGGACGTCGATTTCGACTCACTGCGCGCAGAAGGCGTGGACCAGGTCACGGGCTCCCGCGCGTACGACATGGCCCTGCGCCTGCAGTACGACGAAGTGCAGATCGGGGCGGCGGATACCGACATCCCGGCCGCCCTGGCCGACTTCATCCGCAAGGGCAAAGGCAGGCCGAAGCGGGTCTTCTGCACCTACACCGCGATGCTCGCCATCCGCCGTGAGCTGTCCAAAATCACTACAGTGGAGGTGGTCTCTTGACCCCCGAACCGACCGCCGGCACCGCCGCACCAAAGGGAACCATCCGGGTCCTCCAGCTGTACCCGCGGGAGATGAACATCTACGGCGACTGGGGCAACGCGCTCGTGCTGCAGCAACGCCTCAAGTGGCACGGCTACACGCCGGAACTACTCGAGTACAACGTGGGCGACGAATTCCCGGAGGGCGTGGACATCATCCTGGGCGGCGGCGGTCAGGACAGCGGCCAGCTCGTCATCCAGGATGACCTCCAGTCCCGGGCCGGCCTCCTCAAGGGGATGGCCGAGGACGGCACGCCGATGCTGCTCATCTGCGGGCTCTACCAGCTTTTCGGCCGCTTCTTCAAGACCCGCTCCGGCCCGGTCATTCCCGGCATCGGCGTTCTGGACGTGGAGACCCAGGGCACGGATGAGCGGCTGATCGGCAACGTCAGGGTAACCACGGCCGAGTTCGGCGAAGTGCTCGGCTACGAGAACCACAGCGGCCAGACCACCCTGGGCCCCGGCGTCGAACCTCTGGGGACAGTGGCGAAGGGCACCGGCAACAACAGCAGTGATGGCCAGGAGGGCGCCCGGTACCGGAACATCGTGGCCAGCTACCTGCACGGTTCCCTGCTGCCCAAGAACCCGGCGATCGCCGACTTCCTGATCCGGACCGCCGTCGAACGCAAGTACGGAACCTTCACGCCCGGCGAAGCGGACGACCGCTACGCCGTCCTGGCCCGCGAGCACGCTGCTCGCCGGCCTCGCTAGGGGCTGCCCGGCCGGGCGGTCTCTCCTGTCACCGGTCCTTGGTGACCAGCAGCTCGTGGGCTCCGGCTTGCACCGCGCCCATGGACTCCACCACCTGTTTGGTCCGCAACCTGGTGTCGGCGTCGGCCGCTGGACTGGCGCAGACGCCCTGCGGGGCGTCCGCGGCCACGGAGCACCAGCGTTAGGGGGCGCTGACGATGACTGACGGTGCCCAGGCGACGTCGGATGCGGTCCACCTGCCGGCACTGTCCCGGCTGAACTGTGCCCGGAGCAGCAGGCCCTCGTTGTTGACCACGTAGGCCGGAGAGAGTTCCGTCACGCCATTTCCCAGCCCGTAGGCGATCCATGTTCCCTTGTACTTTTCGACGGGGAGCACCGAGTGCGTGTGGTGCCCGTAAACCATGGTGAACTGCCCGCTGTCCGCCAGCGCGTGCGCCACCTGCAGCTGCTGCGCGTTGGGGGCGCTGGAGTACTCGTCCCCCGCGTGCATGGCGGCAAGCACGATGTCCGCGCCCTGCTCCCGGGCCGCTTTGGCTTTGGCGATCATGGCCGTGGCGTCGAGCATGTCCACCTGCCACGGCTGTTCCGGGACCTGGCCGTTGAGCCCGTAGGTGCCCGCGATGACCGCAATCCGGGCGGCTTCAGTCTGCAGGATGAGGATGCCGCGGGACTCAGCCAGCGTCCGGTAGGAGCCGGTGTGCTCCAGCCCGGCTGCGTCCAGCACGTCCAGTGTCCTGGTGAGGCCCTCGGTGCCCTGGTCGATGGTGTGGTTGCTGGCCGTGGTGCAGGCCCGGTAACCGACGGCTTTGGCGGCCGCGGCGATCTGCGGCGGGACGTTGAAGGACGGGTATGCGGAGAACGGGCCACCGGGCAGGGCCACCGGCGTTTCCTGGTGGCAGATGGCGAGGTCGCTCTGTTCGATGTAGCGCCGCTGGCCTTCCAGCAGCGGACCGAAGTCGAGCCCTTTGACGCCGCCGGCCACGGCGTCCTCGTGGGCCTGTTGCCAGAGCTGGGCGTGGACCAGCATGTCACCGGTGACCAAGACGGACGTGCAGCGGACCGCCGTGCATGCGGGGCCGGCCCCCGGCGTGGGCGTGGCTGCGGCACTCGGGCTGGGGGTCGCCGTCGGCGTTGGAGCCGCCGTCGGCGTTGGAGCTGCGGTGGCCCCGCCGCTGGGCCTGGCCTGCTCGGCGATCACGCCGCAGGACGCCAGCGCCACCGTCAGCAGTGCGGCGACGGCCACGTATTGCGCACGGCCAGCTGTGTTGTTGTTCCCCATGGCCCCAGCGTATGTCCGGGGAACGCCGACGCCGGGCAACCGGCCCGCAGCGGGCCGCCCAAAACGTTGTGCACCGCAGGACTGCATGAAAGGGTTGCTTCATGACCAATCCCCTCCTGTCCCCCAGCGCCCTGCCCTTCGGACTGCCGCCGTTCGCCGACATCGACGACGCCCACTATGCCGAGGCGGTTGATGCCGGACTCGCCGAGCATCTGGCCGAGATCCAGGCCATCGTGGACTGCCCCGGGCCGGCCACGTTCGAGAACACCGCGCTGGCCATGGAACGGTCCGGCCGCCTGCTGGACCGCGCCGCGGCGTCGTTCTTCACCCTGGTTTCGGCCGACGCCTCCGAGGCCATCAGGAAGCTGGAAACCGAACTGTCGCCCCGCTTCGCCGCCCACCAGGACGCCGTCTACCTCAACCGTCCGCTCTACGAGCGGTTCGCCGCCGTGCACACCGCAGGCCTGGACGCCGAACCGGCACGGCTGGTGGAGGAGTATCTCAAGGAATTCCGCCAGTCCGGCATTCAGCTGGATGACGCCGGCCAGGACAGGCTCCGTTTGCTGAACGCCGAGCTGTCCCGGCTGGGCACGGAATTCGGGCAGCGCGTCAAGGAAGCGATGAAGTCCGCCGCCCTGCTGCTGGACAGCGCCGATGACCTCGCCGGCCTTCCCGCGGACGAGATCGCCAGCGCCGCTGAAGCAGCGCGCGTTGCCGGACATGGGGGCAAGTTCCTCCTGACGCTCATCCAGCCAAGCAATCAGCCCGCCCTGGCCGCGCTGGACAACAGGGACGTGCGCCGGCGGCTCTTCGAGGCCTCTGTGGCCCGCGGCAGCACCGGCGGTGACCTCGACGTCCTCGACCTCGTGAAATTCATGGTCCGGCTCCGCGCCGAAAAGGCCGTCCTGCTGGGCTTCGCCAACTACGCCGAACTGGTGGTGGACCGGCAGACGGCCCCGGACTTCGGCGCGGTCCGCACCATGCTGAACAGGCTGGCGCCCGCCGCCGTCCGGAACGCCGATGCCGAGGCCGCCGCCCTGGCCGAGACAGCCGGCCACCCGCTGGAGGCCTGGGACTGGGCCTATTACTCCGCCAAGGTGCGACGGGAACGGTACGCCGTGGACGAGCAGACCCTCAGGCCGTACTTCGAGCTGGACCGGGTGCTGACGGACGGCGTGTTTTTCGCCGCGACCTCGCTGTTCGGCATCACCTTCCATGAGCGCGCGGACCTCGCGGGCTATCACGAGGATGTCCGGATCTGGGAGGTCCGGGACGCGGACGGAGCAGAGCTGGGGTTGTTCCTGGGCGACTACTACGCCCGCGAAACCAAACGGGGCGGCGCGTGGATGAATTCCCTGGTGGACCAGTCGGCACTTCTGGGCACCAAGCCGGTGGTCATCAACAACCTGAACATCTCCAAGCCGCCCGCGGGCGAGCCGACGCTGCTTACGCTCGACGAGGTGCGCACCGCGTTCCACGAGTTCGGCCATGCCCTGCACGGCCTGTTCTCCAGCGTCACCTATCCACGCTTCTCCGGCACGTCGGTACCGCGAGACTTCGTGGAGTACCCGTCCCAGGTCAACGAAATGTGGATCATGTGGCCGGAGGTGCTGGCCAACTACGCCCGCCACCATGCCACAGGGGAACCGTTGGCCCAGGACATCGTGGACCGGCTCAATTTGTCCCGCCTGTGGGGCGAAGGGTTCGCCACCGCGGAGTACCTCGGCGCGGCGCTGCTTGACCTGGCCTGGCACGTGCTGGAAGCCGACGGCGTTCCGGCGGACGCCCTCGCGTTCGAGGCGAAGGCCCTGGCCGCCGCCGGGGTGGCTCATCCGCTGATTCCGCCGCGGTACCGGACGGGCTATTTCCAGCACATCTTCGCGGGCGACGGCTACGCTGCGGGCTACTACTCCTACATCTGGAGCGAGGTACTGGACGCCGAGACCGTGGACTGGTTCACCGAAAACGGCGGCCTCAACCGGGCCAACGGCGACCGTTTCCGCGCGGAACTCCTCTCCCGCGGCAACAGCCGGGACCCGCTCGAGTCGTTCCGCACCCTGCGCGGACGCGACGCCACCCTCGAGCCGTTACTCAAGCGCCGCGGCCTCGAATAACGAAGGCAACCACCCCTTAGGGCTTGGAGTTTTTGTCCATTTGTCGCGACTTCGGGGGTGTTTAGGTCCCATTATGTGGACAAAAACTCCAAGTGCTTAAACGACGACGGCGGCCGGTCACCTTGGAAGGTGAC